>NZ_JBDGDD010000018.1:0-67410 GCF_040909065.1 Ruminococcus sp. RTP21359st1_H3_RTP21359_211015 | reverse complement strand
TGATATATTAAAGCCCGTGAGCTTCCATATCGAGGAAATCCACGGGCTTTGTTGCGCTTTTTTTTACAGCGCCTTTTGTGTAAAAAATGACAGACGTGACCTGTCACGAAGAAAGCAATCCATCAACGCCCTCACGCCACTTTTCAAAGCTGCACAAACCAAGCTTTGCCCAGCGACATTCCGAGCATAGTATATCAAATGCCTTTTTATCCATTTTGCTTCTCAGCATTGTCAGCGCACTGCGATAATTCTCCACTGAGTGACATTCTATCTCAGAAAGTCTGCAAACCTCGCTGTCTTTCTGTGCCACCGTTCCGCCACAGCCGTCAAGCAAACAACCGTCCTCCGTCCTGTTTGGGCAGTGCTGACATATCATATCTCCGCTGCACACAAACCGCACCGCAGTGTCCTCGCTCTCCAATCTGTCTTTCACAGACTGCATATTCACCGAAAAACCGTCACTGTAGCCTTTTCCCTGAAAAAGCGGCAGGCACAGCAGATGATGAAATCTAAGCTCAGGCTCTCTTGTAAGCATAGCAACCTGTCTTTGCAAGTCTGCTTACAAGCTCGATGCTGATAAGATAAGCAGCAACAACAGAGATAACGTCCTTTACAAGATAAGGAACAGAAACAAGAAGTATAGACTTGCCAATAGAGATATTAGCAACGATAGCGTACTGGATAGCACCGAGCAGGTGGTCGCAAGCAAGACCTGCGATACCAAGCACGATAGCGATGACCTTACCGCTTATCTTGTCAGAGCAGAACTTTGCACCAAGACCGCAAAGAAGAGCCATAACGATAAATCCGTAAATGAATCCACCTGTATATCCTACGATAACGGAGAAACCGCCTGACCAACCTGCAAACACAGGCACACCGATAGCGCCCAGCAAACCATAGACCAGAGCAGACACAGCACCGCCCTTCCAGCCAAGGAAATATCCTGCCAGAGCCACAGCAAAAGTCTGGAGCGTAACAGGAACGTGAGTAGGAAGAGGAATAGTTATCTGCGAAAGTACAGCGATTATAGCCGTCATAACTCCGATACCGACTATTTGTTTTGTTTTGTTTTTAGCATTGTTATTCATTGTAAACCTATCCTTTACTTTTTATTTGACAATTAATATTGTATCACATACCTAGCCTATTGTCAACCAAAAATATTTATTTCGGTATACAATTATAAGACGTCGGCAAACGATAGTTTTATACAAATTTAATAACAAACAGCGAAAACACGGCATTGCCCTTCCGAATGGGCTGTCACATTTCGGTGAAACAGAAATTGAGCCAAGCCCCTACAGTTTATTCGGGCAACTTCATACCACCGCAAAATCGCTACGCTCTTTGCGGATTTACATTTTGCTAAGGGATAGGGAAAACGGTGCAGATTTTGTGCTCCGATACTACATCTATATAAAGCACAACTTCTGCGTGCTTTTTCTCATTAAATCTGCACCTAGTCGGCTGTCGCCGATTGAGGCTTTGCCTCAAACTCCACAAGGGACTCTGTCCCTTGACCCTGCAAGCCCTCTAACGCCGGGCTTGAGCCTGCGTTTTATCTCTCGCTACGCTCGGTGCTGTCTTTTACTTCGTACTTGAGCACTACTCTGTTCAGCTTTGACAATTCCTCATTCCTCATTCCTCACTCCTCACTTCCCCTTGTGCATTTTGCCCTTAAATCCTACTAAATTGATAGAATTAATATCAGTTTTCACAAAAATGCGAAAAATCATCTTAAACCTATTGACATTCCTCTATGGGTGTGGTATAGTATAGATACGCTAAAACATACTAAACGACTAGGATTAATATGAATTTGAAATGAGGCGTTGAAAATGAGTGTAAAAATACTGAAACTAAAAACAGCGTACGATTCACGAATGTGTATGTGCTGTATGTGTTGCTGTTAAAATCAGCATAAAGTTCAGTAACAAAAATTTTTATCGGATTTAAAAAACATCAATTTAATGAAAGAGGTAATTTAAAATGAGCGCAATAAACGAAAGAAATCTTAAATTTGAAACACTCCAGCTCCACGTTGGTCAGGAAACAGCAGACTCTGTAACAGATGCAAGAGCCGTTCCTATTTATCAGACATCATCATACGTTTTCCATAACTCACAGCATGCCGCTGACAGATTCGCTCTCAAGGACGCAGGCAACATCTATGGCAGACTTACAAACCCAACTGAGGACGTTTTTGAAAGACGTATCGCAGCTCTCGAGGGCGGCACAGCAGCTCTTGCAGTGGCATCAGGCGCAGCAGCAGTAACATACGCTATTGAGAACGTAGCCCTTGCAGGCGATCATATCGTAGCTGCAAAGAACATCTATGGCGGCACATATAACCTGCTTGCACACACTCTTGTTGATTACGGCATTACAACAACATTTGTCGATCCGCTTGACCCAGCTAACTTTGAAAAGGCTATCAAGGAGAACACAAAGGCTCTCTATATCGAAACTCTTGGCAACCCTAACTCAGACGTAGTTGATATCGAAGCTATTGCAAATATCGCACACGCACACAATATCCCACTTCTCGTTGACAGCACATTCGCTACTCCATATCTCGTAAGACCTATCGAGTACGGCGCAGATATCGTTATCCATTCTGCAACAAAGTTTATCGGCGGTCACGGCACAACAATCGGCGGCGTTATCGTTGAAAGCGGCAAGTTTGACTGGAAGAAGTCAGGCAAGTTCCCACAGCTCACAGAACCAAACCCAAGCTACCACGGCGTAAGCTTTGCAGACGCAGCCCCTGGCGCAGCATTTGTAACTCGTATCCGTGCGATCCTTCTCCGTGATACAGGTGCAACACTTTCACCTATCCACGCATTCATCTTCCTGCAGGGTCTTGAAACACTGTCCCTGAGAGTTGAACGTCATGTTGAGAACGCACTTAAGGTAGTTGACTTCCTTAACAAGCACCCAAAGGTAGAAAAGGTAAATCACCCTTCAGTATCAGACGATCCAAGCCAGCAGGCACTTTACAAGAAGTATTTTCCTAACGGCGGTGGTTCTATCTTCACATTTGAGATAAAGGGCGACGCAAAGACAGCTCAGAACTTCATCGACCACCTGAAACTCTTCTCACTCCTTGCAAACGTAGCAGACGTTAAGTCACTGGTTATCCATCCAGCATCAACAACACACGCAGAGCTTAACGAGGCAGAGCTTGCAGATCAGGGTATCAAGCCAAATACTATCAGACTTTCTATCGGTACAGAGCATATCGACGATATCATCTACGATCTCAGAGAAGCATTCGACGCTATCTAATAAAAACCTTGCCATTACGGTTTTTACCTTAAATACAGACCTCAATATAGAAACGGCTGACAGGCGAAAAGCTTGTCAGCCGTTTTTGTACCCATAAAAAAA
Source organism: Ruminococcus sp. RTP21359st1_H3_RTP21359_211015 (assembly GCF_040909065.1). Lineage (NCBI taxonomy): Bacteria > Bacillati > Bacillota > Clostridia > Eubacteriales > Oscillospiraceae > Ruminococcus > Ruminococcus sp. RTP21359st1_H3_RTP21359_211015. The sequence goes on along the minus strand of NZ_JBDGDD010000018.1, from coordinate 64,017 downwards.
GCAGGGCAACAACAAGCCACCCTGCTCCATAATGCAAAAAGTCAGAAATAATCCTTCGCCACAAGGCGATACCTTAATTTCTCACTACTTCTCCAGCTCAGAGATCTTATCCACTCTCCTCTGATGTCTGCCACCCTCAAACTCCGTTTCAAGGAAAACGTCCACCAGCTCGATAGCCAAGCCTGCACCCAGCACTCTCGCACCAATGCAAAGCACATTTGCGTCATTATGCGCTCTTGTATACTTAGCAGAGAAATAATCCGAACAGCAAGCCGCTCTTATTCCCTTTATCTTGTTTGCGCTCATTGACATTCCAATACCAGTGCCGCATATGAGTATTCCCATTTCGTATTCGCCCGAAGCCACTTTCTCGCAAACTTCCTTTGCCTTGTCAGGATAGTCCACTTTCTCTCCTGCCTGAATACCAAAATCAGTGTATTCCACACCCTTTTCGTCCAAATGTGCCAATATCTCCGCCTTAAGCTCAGGACCTGCATGGTCACAGCCAATAGCAATTTTCATATTAATTTCCTCCTATTTATCCCTATGTGCCTTATCCTTTTCCGCCTTTGTAGCCTGCAAATATGATACCTCCAGCCTGTCCGCCGAAACCATTATCTCAGGCTGAGCCTCCACCGCAAGACACAGCGACGAAGCCCTCTGCAGCCTGTTCACATAGCTTGCAAGCTGAACATTTTCGTTGTCAGCGAAATATTTCGCCTTTATCTCTGACGCACAGTCACCCACAAGCATTGTCTTTTCAGTAAACTCTCCCGAAAAAACTTCCTCCTCAGGGCAAACTCTGTCAGCAGATATCCTCGTGACAACGCCGTTTTTGCACTGAAACTCGCCTGCGTAAACTATCTTAGGTCTTGCCCTCATAACAGAAATTATCCTGCCCTCAAAGCCTATGCAGTTGTAAGCCAGCGAAAGCAGAGTAGAAACTCCTGCGCTTTTTAAGCTCTCACAGCCAAAGCACATTCCCTTTACAGCCGCCACGCCTATTCTAAGTCCCGTGTAAGACCCCGGACCCTTTGCAATAGCCGCACAATCAAGGTCAGTATAAGTAAGCCCTGTTTCCTCTAGTGCCTGCTTCACCATAGGCAATATCACCTGGGAGTGAGTGAGCTTTGTGTAAACAGACTTCTCCCAAAGAAGCTTCTCTCCGTCCGTCACCGCCACCGAAGCGACCTTTCCGCTTGTGTCAATAGCTAATATCTTCAAATCTATCATCCCCCTCAGGTGCAGTTATGCTTATCTCCCTGCTGTCCTCGTCAATGCGCTGAATATCTATCCTCAAAGCGTCCTCAGGAAGCTCCTCAGCAATATTCTCCGACCATTCCACCGCAAGCACAGTGTCTTCGTCCATGTAGTCAAAAAAACCTGTAGTTTCCAGATCGTCCGCCGAATTTATGCGGTACATATCAAAGTGTATAAGGCTGAGCCTGTCCCCACGGTATTCGTTCACCAGTGCGAACGTGGGCGAAGTCACCTCGTCACCAAGTCCCATGCCAATGGAGATCCCCCTGGTAATAGTAGTCTTTCCTGCACCAAGACCGCCGCTGTAAGCGATAAGATCGCCGCCTTTCAGCCGTCTGCCTATCTCCTCACCCAAAGCGATAGTTTCCGCCGCAGATGATGTTTTATATACCTTTGTCAACCTATCACCTCATTTGACCGTCATCTTCCGTGTAGCCCACAATAAAAAGGCTGTTTTTATTCATAAGCTGATAAATGCTCTCCACCTCTGTCTTGTCCGCCGCTGAATTGTAGCAGTTGTAAACATACAGCCTGCCCTCCTCTTTAACAGCGAAAACCGTGTGGATACCGCTGAAAATATTCAACCCGATATGGTAAGAAACTATCACAGGCTTGCCCTCTTCAACAGCCGCCTGAGCCTCATCAGCCTTATAAAATCTCTTGTATCCCACTCCCATTGCCTTAAAAAGACCGCTTATTTTCCTAGGATTAGAACCCAGCGAGCCGTCCGCCGCAATAAGAGCATTTTTCTCAAAATCATAAGCAAGCTTTGCCATGTCAGGCTCAAAGCCCTCGTATGTGAGATAATTATAAGCCGCAATGACCTCACAGCCTACACCTGCGAACCTGTTTTCGCCAAGCATCAGATCGCACACTGGGGGATTTTCCTGCCCGTATTTCACAAAGCCCTCTATCTTTATGCCCTTGTTGTGAGCATAATTTTCCGCAGCCCTGCCGCTGTCAGTTTCCTTGTAAGTGTCCTCAAAAAGCCGCCACTTCATATCGTCCTCCGAGCTGTCGCCCTGAATATCGCTCTCATCACCGACCTGCGAGCTTTCGTCAACGTCCATGCTGTCACTATCCACCACAGAGCTTTCCGCAGTAGTGGTAAAAGCCGAATCATTGAGCCTTTCACTGTCCGCCTTGTTTCCGCATGAACTGAGCATTATCCCGAGAAACAGAATGACCGCAAGAATTTTCATCACAGCTCACCCTTGTCCTTGAAGTAGTTTAGCATAAGATCCACCATTCTGCCATAGGACTGCTTGCCGTCCTCAACGCCGTTGAGCTTCAGAGATTTTTCCATTGCCTTGTCAGATATCTCCCCCACTGCCTCGCTGTCGAAAACAGTGTCCTTAGCCTCGTCAACGCTCCGCCAGTAGTCCCAGTTTGCTTCCATATCAGCCCACACCTCGTCGCAGATAGAGCTGTCAAATTCTATCTTCTTATCGTCAGAAGCGTAGTCAAAAATCTTGTTTCTAACCTCGCCAAGCGCCGCCAGATAGCCCGAATAGCGGTAATCCGCATTATTCGATCTGTCGCACGCCATAAAGGCGATAAAGTTCGCCTCGTCCTCCTGAATGTAGCCTTTCGTATGAGCAAGCTCATGGCAGATAGTGTCAGGAAGCTTCGCCTTATACATATCCTGATTGTAGTTCGCCTCCATAGAGAACGGGAAATAGATGCCCATAAGGTCCATTTGGCTCATAAAGAACGAGCATTTTATAGCTTTCGGAGTGACATAAAATCCCTCGAGGTTTTTAAATTCGCTTCCAAGCCCACGCATGGCCTCCTGAGCCGTCTTGTCAAGGTCAGCGGTCAGCACGAATTTTCCCTTGCTGTCACGCTCCACCTCTTTGCTAAGCGCATTTATCTCCGTAACAAGCTTGTTGCCAAGAGCTTCAAGCTCCGTCCTAGTGTGCTGTTCAGTGGGTATGCCATTAAGCTCTGCAAAGCTTGAACAATGATAAAGAACAAAGCAGTTAAAGGTCTGCACCGTCACCACAAAAGTGACTATCCACATATAAACAAGCCCGAAAATTTTCGCAGTTTTCTTTCTCTTGCCTTTTCTGACTATCACAAGCACCAGCATAGCCACCAGCGAAAGCGGAATACCGAAAACTGCTACCGCAATAAGCAGTTCGCCAAAAGAGAACGGCAACAGCGAAGTGAGCCTGCCATATGTATTTTCCCAAATTGGAAAAACGTGAGCCGTATACCAGTCGCAGAACGCCGTACTTTTCCAGGCGATCACGTTCAGCACAACGCTGACTGCCACAAGGCAAACGCAGGCAATGACCTGCCAGGAGAGATGTTTTTTCTTGCCGTTCTCAGGCATTTTCACACTTTCCGCACTCTTTTTCACCGCTGTATCTGTCACTGCCGCTCACCTCGGTTCATGTTTTTTCACTCTGCTATCTCAACACGCCTGTTTACCCGACTTATTATCTGCTTACCTACAAATTATCTTATCGCACAAATCGTGTAGGGGCGAACAGCGTTCGCTCGTCTTAGTCGCCTACATGGTTTGTATAAATTCAAACCTCGTCGCTCCAAAAAACGGGACGTCGCGGGCGCCGTCCCCTACATTTGCCACGCCGCAAAATCGCTCCGCTCGGTATTTACTCTATCAAAGTGACTTGTTCGGTCGGCTATGCCAATTCCTCACTCCTCACTTAAACGGCTTAGAACAATCCGTAGATATTGCCCTCATTATCGCAATCAATATTATAAGCCGCAGGCTTCTTAGGCAGACCAGGCATTGTCATAATATCGCCCGTATAAGCTACCACAAATCCTGCACCGGCTGAAAGCCTTACATCTCTTACTGTTATCTCATAATTCTCAGGCTTGCCAAGCTTTGTCGGGTCGTCAGACAGTGAATACTGCGTCTTAGCCACGCAAACAGGGATATCCCCGAATCCAAGGTCAGTAATCTCCTTTATAGCCTTTTCAGCCTGCTTTGTATAGATCACGCCGTTTGCACGGTATATCTCTTTCGCAAGTATATCAAGCTTATCCTTGATAGGGAGCTTCTCGTCATAAAGTGGCTTGAACTCAGAAGGCTTTGTTTCGATAGTCTTGCAAACCTTTTCCGCAAGGTCGATACCGCCCTCAGAGCCTTTTGCAAAAATCTCAGCAAGTGAGAACTCAACACCCATTTCACCGCAAACTCTCTCGATAACAGCCAGCTCAGCCTCAGTATCAGTATGGAATCTGTTTATAGCCACCACTACAGGCACACCGAACTTGTGCATATTCTCAATATGAGTTTTCAGGTTTACGATACCCTTTTCGAGAGCCTCAACATTTTCGTTAGTAAGCTCAGTTTTCGGAACACCGCCATTGTATTTCAATGCCCTTACAGTAGCCACCAGAACTACGCAACTTGGTTTAAGACCAGCGTATCTGCACTTGATATCAAAGAATTTCTCAGCGCCAAGGTCAGAGCCGAAACCAGCCTCAGTGATAGTGTAGTCAGCAAGCTTCAAAGCAAGCTTTGTGGCTCTTACTGAGTTACAGCCGTGAGCGATATTAGCGAATGGACCGCCATGGATAAGAGCAGGATTGTTCTCAAGCGTCTGAACAAGGTTAGGCTTCAGAGCGTCTTTCAGCAAAGCAGTCATAGCACCGCAACCGCCTATATCCTTAGCATAAACAGGCTTTCCGTCAGTTGTGTAAGCAACGAGTATCTTCTCAATTCTAGCCTTAAGATCAGCCAGATTGGAAGCTAGGCAAAGAATAGCCATTATCTCAGAAGCGACAGTTATCTGGAAAGAATCCTCTCTAGGAATACCATTCACCTTTGAGCCAAGACCGATAACAATATCTCTCAGCGCTCTGTCATTCATGTCAAGGCAGCGCTTGAAAAGTATCCTTCTCTGGTCAATGTGAAGCTCATTTCCCTGCTGCATATGGTTGTCGATAAGTGCGCAGAGCAGGTTGTTAGCCGCAGTTATAGCGTGCATATCTCCTGTGAAGTGCAAATTGATGTCTTCCATAGGAACGACCTGAGCGTATCCACCGCCAGCCGCACCGCCCTTGATACCAAAAACAGGGCCAAGAGAAGGTTCTCTCAGAGCGAGTATAGCTTTCTTGCCTATCTTGTTCATAGACTCAGCCAATCCAACGGAAATAGTGGTCTTGCCCTCTCCTGCAGGCGTAGGGTTTATAGCGGTAACAAGAATAAGCTTACCATCTGGATCATTTTTAGTTTTAGCATAAAGCGACTCAGAAAGCTTAGCCTTGTAGTGACCATAAGGCTCATATTCATCTTCTGAGATGCCGAGCTTAGCAGCGACCTCCCCAATTTTGAGCATTTTCGCCTGCTTTGCGATTTCGATATCTGACAGCATTTAGATCAAGTCCTTTCGGAAAAATTTTTAGTATATCGGTAAAGACCCATATAAAATATCATACACTATATATTATATCACATATCCGTGATGATTTCAATATTTCATATGTAAACAAACTATATAAACCGACACATTTCCGAACATCGCCCCACAAAAAAGAGCCGCCCCGCATTCCGCAGGACGGCTCAAAATAACTATAAGAATTATTTCTGAATATCGTTATCGTTAAATGGATCTCCACATTCCGGGCAGAACTTAGGAGGATTTTTAGGATCTTCAGGCTCCCAGCCGCACTTGTCACACTTGTAAAGCGGCTCTGATGCAGGCTTTGGCTTTCCGCACTCAGCGCAGAATTTACCCTTGTTCACTGCTCCGCATGAGCAAGTCCAGCCTACTGGCTGCTCAGGCTTTGGCGAACCGCAGTTTGCACAGAACTTTCCTGTGTTCTCTGTGCCGCATGAACACTTCCAGCTGTCTGCTGCCGGCTTTGGCTCAGGCTTAGGCTGTCCGCAGTTTGCACAGAATTTTCCTGTGTTTGTTGTTCCGCAAGCACAAGTCCAGCCGTTCTCAGGTGCAGCCTGTGTTGGTGCAGCTGCTGGAGCTGCCTGCTGTGGAGCTGCCTGTGCAGCCTGCTGATTCATCATGTTCTGCTGCATCTGCTGCTGATACATTGTTGCGTCCATTGGCTGACCCATCATGCCGCCTGCCATGCCCATGCCCATAAAGCCTGCCATAACACCGTTTGAGTTGCTTGCCGCTGCCTCTCTTGCCTTGTTGATAGACATTCTGTCCATAGCATAGAGCATTGAAGGATCACTTCCAACAGTTTTTGCCTCCTGGAATTTTGCGATTCTCTGCTTTGACTCTTCGTCCACGTTCAGCTCAATAGCAAGGCTTGTTATCTTAACACCCTTTGTAGCCCACTTTTCTTCAAGCTCTGCATTCATTGCTTCAGCAAGCTCATCAGGATAAAGACCAAGCTGATCGTATGGTATTTTCTGAGCAGATATCCTTGTAAGAGCCTTCTGGAACTTAGGTGTCATGTCAGCCTTAAGCTGGCCGAGAACTGCCACGCCGTCAGGGCTGTCAACAGTAAGTACCTTATTTACGTTCTGAACAACGTTCTCATAGAAGTTCATAGGGTTTACGATCTGAAGTTCATACTGACCATGACCCTGTGCGTTAAGAGTGAGGTTCATTTCGCCGTCTCTGAATGGTATCTTGCCGAAGCCTATCTTGTTTCCAGGCAGAGGTCTGAGGTTTATGTAGATAAGACGCATGGTGTTCATAGCCTGACCACCTGCTGTAAATCTTCTGCCTATCTCCTTGATAGAAGCGCCAAGGTCACCCCAGCCGCCGCCAAGAAGTGACGGAGATACAGTTGAATCATACTTATACTGACCCGCTGTTTCCTGTGTACCAATAACAAAATCGTGTACTCTGCCATTCTCGATAAGCAAAGCCGCCTGATTTACCGCAACGTCAAAGCGTGAACCGTTTGAGATAACGCCCTCTGTGCCGTTGTTCACAGTCTTTCCTCTCTTAACAAGAGTAGCCGGCTGGCAGAGTATCTTAGTTGACATATCCTCACATCTGAAGTACTCTACTACCTGATCGGCAAATGTTGAGCCGACTGCTGATGTAAACATCTTAATAAGTCCCATAGTTAAATTCCTTTCGTTGTCTGTATTATTTCACCCCAAGGGGTTTTAAACTTGTCTATCTCAGCATGGATATCCTGCTGACTTTCCATGTGCGCTCTACAGAGCTGTGTATCTCAGAACCGCAGTAAGGACAAACCGAACCTGCGGTGTCCACAGGTGCTCCGCAGAACTGACATATAAGGCTGGCGTTTTCGCCCTCTATCCCCATTGAAAGATAGTATGAATAATCCGCCTCATAAATGTGCTGTGCCTTTATCCCGTTGAGCTTGTATTCAAGAGATACCTGAAACTTTGCCGTTGCAGCGTCATGATCTCTATGATAAGACGCCACCTGCGACTTGTGGATATGTATATCGTCATAATGCTTTGGCGTAACCGTTGACAAGTTGTCTTTTGCCATCGTGGCTGCTCTCTGCTTGAACGCTTCGGTACAGTATTCAAGCTGATTCTCGCTTGCTTCTCCGTTTATAACAAGAAAATATTTCATCACAGTATTTTCCACTATGCTCCTTGCTATATTTTCATCATAGTCAGGAAAATCTCTCTTTATGTTGTTCACCACATTAGGATCAACATAAGTAAACTGCATGGCGTTGTTCTGTCTTTCCTCAGTTGCGTCATTTATGGTCCTTAGCAGGTCGTTGGCACGGCTCAGTTGTCTGCCAATGGTGTTCGATACCGCTTTTTTCACAGAATATATCACCGCTATACCACCGCCTATGGCGACCACTATAACTATTATTTTTATTATAAGTGCCGTTGATATTTCAGGCATTTAGCTGATACCCCCTACTAGAATATTCCCATTATCTGAAGTATAGCTCCGATAATATATCCGCCCACGCCCCCAAGAAGCGAGTAAGCCACAAGCTTTCCCTTGCTTATAGGCAGGTTTCCGATAAATTTACCTGTCTGACCATTCATTGCAAAGAAATAAGGCTTATCCTGATAGGTTGTATACAAAAGCCATGTTGGAAGCATAGCATATTTAACGTCCTTTATCTCGGTGTGCTTTTCATATGACTGAACGTTTACGCTGTTGTAGTTACAAGTATTTCTAAGTTCGTCACGAGTTGTGTTCTCGATACGTTCTTTAGCCCTAGGCAGGCACTTATCCTTATCCTCGTCATATCTTTCTGCAAGATATCCCGAAAGATAACCTGGGTTGAACGCTGTCATTTCCGAGTAATCAAAAGGCTCGATAGAGTCCATAGCGTCATCGTCAGTCTTTGAAGAAGCATCCACAGGAACAGCTTTGAAATCGAGGGTTCCGTTTCTGTAAACTGAATAATACTTTTTCTCAGTGTATCTGTAGTTTCCGGAAGTCCATGTTCTTGTGTTTATACCCTCTGCAGTAATAGAGCCTTCGCAGTTTCCTGAATAGAGCCAAAACGGGATATAAACGCCCTGCATCTTGTCCACTACCCTATCGCAGTTGAAATCTTTCGGTGTAAGAGGCTTATTGCTGAATTTTTTGAAAGCGTCCATTACCTGAGTTTTCGGCACTTTGAAAGGTATAACATAGTCAGGGGAGAAATTGTCTATTATCTGCTCTCCCATTATTACCGCATTTCCGCAGTAAACGCAAACTGTTGCTGCAGTTGAGTGGTCGGTGATTATCTCCGCTCCGCAGTGTGAGCAGGTATACTTTACAAGGTCATTTCCTACAGTTCCGTCATTTGACATACTGTATTCGTCCTTATCGACCTCTTCATGCTTTTCAACGTTATCCTTGTTGAGTTCCTCCGCCTTTTTAGCGTCACCGCCTGCTTCTTCAAGGTCTTTCAAAGTAAACTGTCCGTCGCAGTATTCACATGCCCAGCAGTTTTTGTCAGCACTCCAGAAAAGCTCCGCTCCGCAGTTAGGGCATTTATAAGAAATATTAACAGCCATTTTTCGTACCCCCTATCAATCGTCTTTTATCTTAGTCTTATCAGTGGTGGTACGCAGATAGGTGTCGTTACGCCCATTGAGTTTAAGATTACTCTTTATGTATTTATCTGCCTTGGTAGCTTTCTGTTTTGTACGGCTCATTGAAACAAGCACAAAGCCTGTTATAAGTCCTCCCGGTATAGCAAAGCACATATTTGTTCCCACGCTCACACTGCTGTCGGCATATGCCATGACAGGGGTGAAACACAAATTGCAGGAAATAAGTGCAAAGCCTAATGTGCGGTATAGCTTTTTCAACATTTTTTCTCCTCCCAACTCCATATTTTACAGCCTTATGCCATAAAAGTAAAATATGTTCACATATATTTATGATAACAGAAAACGCTTTTCATGTCAAGAAATATGTCATACAACGTTCAAAAAAAATTCTTTTTTGTCCATTTAAACATATTTTTATACCTTTCATTGGTGTTTTTAACGATTGACAGCCGTTCTGTCAGGAATCAGCGTTATTCAGCGGTTTTCTGCTCGTCAAGGTCAAGAGATATCAGAGGGTTTGCGTCATTAGCCACCTTAGGCAGAACGCCGTCCCACTTATCGATGGTCTGATACTTTATAAGCTCGTTTGAAAGAGATTCAGAGATAGTCTTGTTGGCTTCTGCCTGAGCTTCAGCCTTGGTCTTTATGGAAGTTGCCTCAGCGTCTGCGGCAATAACCTTTTTCTTAGCCTCCGCCTCAGCTACAACTATAGCCTGCTCCTGCTCGGTCTTTGTTTTCAAAAGATTCTGCTCTGCTACCTGCTTTGCCTCTATGGCTTCATTAAATTCAGATGAGAAATCAAAATTCACAATGTTGAATTTCTCTATCTCGATACCGTATTCGTCCACCTTTGAAACGAGCTGTGCCTTTATTTCCTCGCCCACCTGCGCTCTGTCAGTGATAAGCTGTTCAGCCGTATATTTTGCACATACCGACTTCATACATTCCTGCACTGTTGGCATAAGGATAACGTTCTCGTAATCTGAGCCGATATTCTTGAAAATGCTTGCAGAAGAAGCCGACTTTATTCGGAAGTTCACCGCTATGGTAGAGTTCACAGTCTGCAAGTCCTTTGAAACTGCGTCAGCGTCAGCCTGATAAACTTGTATCTTGTTTGACACTGTTGTTACACGCTGTGCAAAAGGCACTTTCAGATGCAATCCTTCGTTGAGTGCAGTGTCTGATACCTTGCCGAAGGTCGTCACAACGCCCGTACAGCCTGCCGGAACTATGGACACGGAGGATACGACCACTATTATAGCCGCAACTGCCGTCGCACAAATGCCAACGATCTTTCCTGTTTTTCTTGTTGAAATGTCAATGACCTTTTCTTTGCTCATGATTTTTTCCTTTCGTATAAAACAAAGTCTTTCGACTTGCCGTCTAACCAAAGGTTTTCTGTCCTTTGGTTTAATATGATTATATCATAAGCCTTACAAATTAGCAAAGTCCGACAAAGTTCGGGGAAGTCAGCGGAAGTCAGCAGTGAACAAATTTTTTGATTTAGCTCGCTGTATCTCTTACAATCTTACCTATTCTCGTTCGTTCAAATCCACTCGTTATTTATGGGCGAAAAAACTCGGCACAGGTCTATAGCCATATTTCAATATATGTAAAAGCTAATATGTTTATATCATTGTCTGCAAAAAGGCATAAAAAAATCGGACTCATTTTACTGCGTCCGAATTTTTTATCAATGTATTGATGAAAGAGCGGGCGACCCAAGGTCGCCCCTACAGATAGGTTTGTTAACTCTTTTTCTTTGCACTGGATTTTACCGCTGTGAAACTCCACACAAGTCCAGCCGCGATCCAGAAGTATGGTGATGAGGTAACAGAACTTATGTTGAAAAACGCCTGTATCAGATAGCAAAGAACCGCCGCTGATACTGCACAGCCTGTCCAGCCGTTTTTGTCTTTCATAAAGCCTGCTACGAGCTTGCACATTTTTACTATAGTCATAATAAGGAATACTATTGTAAGTGCAAAAATGATGAGTCCTCTTGACTGCAAAAGGTCGATATACTCATTATAAGAGCGGTCTATTATAGCACCCGACTCGAATATCGTTCCCCAGTTGTCTGGACCGGTTCCCCAGATAAGGTTTTGCTCGGCAGTATACATTCCGTCGTCCCACAGATAAGGATATATCCACTGTTCGGTATCATCGCCTCTGCCTGTGCCTGTGATAGAAAGTCTGTCGAAGCTGTCATGGAAGATTATTTTCTCGTCCATAAGTCTGAACTCGTTTGAGGCGAAAAGTCCAGCAAAGATCCCTCCTGCGACTATAAAAGCCACAAGGCAGGCTATAAAAGGCTTCTTATCCTTTGCAAAGCCCGACTTTACAGCGGCAATAATAAGAGATATAACATAAACCGCACCAAGTCCCAAGATAGCAGGGACAACGCAGGCGAGGATATCAGCCGCTGTCATAAGTGCAAGGGAGATAGCATAGAATATCTTTCTTGCCTTTTTATCATCATAGAGCATACCATTAAGTGCAAAGGCAGATATCACTGTAAGCACTGCCGCCAATGCAAAAGGCGTACACAAAAAGCCTGTTGCGATATATTCCTTTGTATAGGTCATACCGCCTGATGAGAAGCCCGAGAATATCTCTTTGAAATAGTTTGGAACTATTTTTGCGGTAGCAGGTATAGCCTGCAAAATTCCCACGATAGCTTCAAATGCGCCTATTCCTACGATAAAGTCTGAAAGCTTTATCCTGCGGTCGTCAGCTGTAACTGTCATTCCTGCGGCAAAAAGTCCCCAATAGCCAAGTATGGTGAGCATACCCTCAGAGCGGTCGAGATAGCCGTAGAAAGATGTGAAGATATCCGCTGAAAGCAAGCAAGATATCACCGACAGAAGCACCACCGCAAGTGGTACGATAAGGCTCTTGTTGTCTTTAAGCTCCACCTGCTTTTTCATGTTGGCAATAAGGAAAATGATAAATCCCACAAAGCCGACCGCAAGCACAGCGGCAGATATAAAGAATATAAATTTTTCGTTCAGATAAAGAGTACGGTTGACGCTTTCGTCCATACCGTATTTGATATTCTGTGTGAAATAATACGGAATTGTGATAACGCACAGAACAAGCACAGCTATAATGCTGTAAACTCCGCACAGCTTTTGTGCAGACTCGGCAGACATATTCAGAATAAAATCCGACTTTTCCGAACTGCCGAAAAGGTGCTTTTTACCTTGATTGGTAGTGACCTCTTTTTTCTCTTTTGCTTTTGACATAAAAAATCCCCCAAAAAGCATAGATATTTTATTATTTTATGATTGAAAATTAAAAATACATCGCCGCAGGCGATACCTTAATTCCTCATTCCTCACTCCTCATTCCTCATTAAAAACAGAGTGGGAAATAAAAAAAGCAGGCAAATCCTAAAGTCTGCCCGCTGTTTACACAATTTACTTTGCGTATTCGATAGCTCTGCTCTCACGGATAAGATTGACCTTGATCTGTCCCGGATAATCCATTTCAGTTTCGATCCTCTTAGCGATCTCACGAGCAACGAGCACCATTTTTTCATCGTTGATCTTCTCAGGCTGTACCATGATACGAACCTCACGACCTGCCTGTATAGCAAAGGATTTCTCAACGCCCTCGTAGGACGTGCAGATCTCCTCAAGCTTCTGGAGCCTCTTGATATAGTTCTCATAGTTCTCGCTTCTTGCTCCCGGTCTAGCGGCGCTTATTGCGTCTGCCGCCTGAACAAGTGCCGCAACAACAGTTCTTGTTTCAACGTCGCCATGGTGAGCCTCGATAGCATGAATAACTTCAGGGCTTTCCTTGTACTTCTTACATACGTCAACACCTATCTGAACGTGCGAGCCTTCTATCTCATAGCTGAGAGCCTTTCCTATATCGTGGAGCAGTCCTGCTCTTCTTGCCAGATTTGCGTCAACGCCAAGCTCTGACGCCATCATTCCTGCAAGGTGAGCGACTTCAATAGAGTGGTTAAGCACGTTCTGTCTATAGCTCGTTCTATAGCGCAGACGTCCAAGAAGCTTAACAAGCTCGTGGTTCACGCCGTGAACATTGGTTTCGAGAATAGCTCTCTCGCCCTCCTGCTTGATCTTCAGCTCAACTTCACGCTTAGCCTTTTCTACCATTTCCTCAATGCGTGTAGGGTGTATACGTCCGTCCTGGATAAGCTTTTCAAGTGCGATCCTTGCGACCTCTCTTCTCACCTGATCAAAGCACGAGATGGTGATAGCCTCAGGAGTATCGTCAATGATAAGATCAACGCCTGTGAGAGTTTCGATAGTTCTGATATTTCTTCCCTCACGTCCGATTATCCTGCCCTTCATCTCATCATTAGGCAATGCAACGACTGACACTGCTGATTCAGACACCTGATCGGCGGCACACCTTGAGATAGCAAGCGAAATATACTGTCTGGCCTTAGCCTCACAGTCATCCTTCACCTGATTTTCAAAGTTTGTGACCCTCACAGCCTTTTCATGCACCAGATCCTCGTCCAGCTTTGAAAGCAGATAATCCTTAGCCTGATCAACAGTGAACTGAGATATCTTTTCAAGCATATCGAGCTGTGACTTCTTGATCCTGTCAGCCTCAGCCACCTTTTCGTCAGCATTTTTCAGCTTGTTCTGGAGAGTTTCTTCCTTTTTCTCCAAATTATCGAGCTTTCTGTCGATAGACTCCTCTTTCTGCTGAACACGTCTTTCCTGTCTGGAAACTTCGATCCTTCTCTCTTTAAGCTCTTTTTCCGTTTCCTGGCGTGACTTGTGGATCTCGTCTTTCGCCTCGATCAATGCCTCTTTTTTCAGAGTTTCAGCGTTTTTCTTTGCGTCGTCAACGATACGCTCTGCTTCCTTTTCCGCAGAGCCTACAGCAGCTTCGGCTGTCTTTTTGCGATAGCTTATACCCTGTTTGAAGCAGATAAATCCGCTCACACCGGCACCAAGAACAAGAGCAACTACACATAGTAGAATAGCAATACCTGGTTCCATGTATAGCTTTCCTCCTTCTTAGAAAGTATGGATATCCATATTTTGTGCGTAAAAAACGCATGAAAAAAGATATCCACCTGATATTAAATTGTAAAGATACAAAATTGCAAAATTTATTTTATAAAAAACATCAGAATAATACAAAAAACTATACTTCATCTTTCAGTTATATAAAAATAATAATGCATAATATTATTGTATAATAAAACTTCTCTGTTGTCAAGAATTTTTTTAGTTAAATCCACAAAATTATATATTTTCTAACAAACCCCTTGACAAGCGGGTGAAGAGGTGTTAAAATGTTAACTGAAGTAAAAGATAAAGTCTTTTGCAGTTATACTTGAAAGCTTTGACGGGGAAGCCCCTCGGCGAAAGGTCTTTTCAGAGAGCGCCGCACGTTTTTATACGAGCTGTGAGCGGTGCAGGACTATGCAGAGTGAGGATACCGCCCCTGAGTGCGTTTAATACACGCCGCAGGCTCAGCGTTAAAGGAGCGGCTAATGAGTTGTGCAGGAAACTGCGCATGAAGTTGGGTGGAACCACGATATCATCGTCCCATAGGATATTTGTATCCTATGGGACTTTTTTGTTATGTAAGAGGGTGATGATACTATGAAAGACAGGAAAGCCATGAAAACAAGGCGTATCCTTGCGATCATTTGCTATACCATTGGGTTTTGCGCTTATGGTGCAGCGGGATATGTTTGCTGGTTATCATGGAACGGGACTATATCCGACAAGCAAGGGTTTCTCACCTTTCTGCCCATATGGATAGTATCATACTGGTTCAACACATTTTTCTCTCAGCTTGTTTGCAGGGTGAAAAAAGACGGCTCCAGGCAATGGGCTATCAAAGAAAGGGCAAGGCACATTTTGAGCGACATTTCAACGGTGCTGAGCGTAGTGCTTCTTTGCTTCTGGATATATGTGTATGTTTCACAGTATACTGAACTGCTGAACTTCAAATAATATGCCTGTAGGGGCGACCTGAGGTCGCCCACAAAAAAACGTGTGATATGTGACGCATCACAAAAAGAAACAACGTGTTTATGCACGTTATAATAAAGAATTACAATATTATATAAATCGGAGGAATCAAAAATGATCAAGCTGAAATTAAAAGACGGCTCTGTCCGTGAGATCGAAAAGGCAATGCCTGCAAGCGAGATAATTAAGGATATCGGCATGGGACTTTACAAGGCTGCCTGCTGCGTAAAGCTGGACGGCGAAGTTTTTGACATGAGAACTATCGTTGACCATGACTGCCATTTTGAGGTCATGACTTTTGACTCAAAGGCTGGTAAGGAAACTTTCTGGCACACAGCTTCTCACCTTATGGCGCAGGCTGTAAAAAATCTTTATCCTGAGGCAAAGCTTGCAAGAGGTCCTGCTACAGACACGGGCTTCTACTATGATTTTGAGGTAGAAAAGCCTTTTACGCCTGCTGACCTTGAAAAGATACAGGCTGAAATGAAGAAGCTTGCAAAAGAGGGCTATGCTTTGGAGCGTTTTGAGCTTTCTGCTGACGAGGCTATAAAGCTCATGGAGGAAAGACACGAAGATTACAAGGTAGAGCTTATCCACAAGCATGACGATAAGGGCGAAAAGCTTTCATTCTACAAGCAGGGTGATTTTGTTGACCTTTGCGCAGGTCCGCACATAATGAGCGTTGCACCTATCAAGGCTGTTAAGCTTCTTTCATGCACAGGTGCATACTGGGGCAAGGCAGAGGACGGCAAGCAGCTTTCAAGAATTTACGGAACTGCATTCCCTAAGGCTTCAATGCTCGATGAGTTCCTTAAACAGCAGGAGGAAGCTAAGCTTCGTGACCACAACAAGATAGGCAGAGAGCTTGAATATTTCACAACTGTTGATTGTATCGGTCAGGGACTTCCTGTTATGCTTCCAAAGGGCGCAAGAGTTATCCAGCTTCTTCAGCGTTGGGTAGAAGATGTCGAGCAGGCAAAGGGCTGTCTGCTTACAAAGACTCCGCTTTTCGCAAAGAGAGATCTTTATAAGATATCAGGTCACTGGGATCACTATCTTGACGGAATGTTCATTCTTGGCGACCCATATGACGAGGAAAAAGAGTGCTTCGCACTTCGTCCGATGACTTGCCCATTCCAGTATCAGGTATTTCTTAACAGACAGCGTTCATACAGAGAGCTGCCAATGAGATTGACAGAGACTTCTACGCTGTTCAGAAACGAGGACAGCGGTGAGATGCACGGTCTTATCAGAGTAAGACAGTTCACTATCTCTGAGGGTCACTACATTCTCAGACCTGACCAGCTTGAAGAAGAGTTCAAGGGCTGTTTGGAGCTTGCCAAGTATTTCCTTGACACTGTTGGTCTGCTTGATGACTGCACATTCAGATTCTCACAGTGGGATCCTGCTAACCCTAAGAACAAGTACGAGGGTACGGCTGAGCAGTGGGAGCACGCACAGGCTGCAATGAAGACTATTCTTGACGACCTTGGCGTTGATTACGATATCGGTATCGACGAGGCTGCGTTCTATGGTCCAAAGCTCGACATTCAGTACAAGAACGTTTACGGCAAGGAAGACACGCTTGTTACTATCCAGATAGATATGCTTTTGGCTGAAAGATTTGGTATGTACTATGTTGACAAGGACGGTCAGAAGAAGCTTCCTTACATCATTCACAGAACTTCACTTGGCTGCTTTGAAAGAACACTTGCTTATATGCTTGAGCATTTCAACGGCGTTCTTCCTCTGTGGCTCGCTCCTGAGCAGGTAAGACTTCTTCCTATCAAGGAGGGTCATGCTGAATACGCTCAGAAGATAGCCGACAGAATGACTGCTATGGGCATGAGAGTTACTGTTGACAACAGAGATGAGAACATTGGTACTAAAATCAAAGCTGCAAGACTTGAGAGGATTCCTTATATGCTCATCATTGGCGACAACGAGGTAAACAGCAACACGGTTACTGTTCGTTCAAGAAAAGAGGGCGAGCTTCCTGCAATGCCTGTTGACGAGCTTATCGCTAAGCTTGATGAGGAGATAAAGACTAAGGCTAAGTAATTGGCTTTGTTATACAGACGTTTTATGCGATACCGCACAGGGGGAGTTTCTCTTGTGCGGCATTGCCGTTTATAAAATATGGGGCGGACAGGATAAAATCCGCTTCGGGAAAGAGGTAATAGATGAAATCAGATATGATCTGGACGCTTGTGGCATTTGCATTCTATTTGGCAGGAATGCTTCTCATAGGTGCTGCATATATGAAGAAAACAAAAAGCTCCGAGGACTTTTTCCTTGGTGGCAGAGGACTTAACGGCTGGGTAGCGGCACTTTCTGCTCAGGCTTCTGATATGTCAGGCTGGATGCTCATGGGTCTGCCTGGCGCTGTTTACGCATTCGGAACGGGGCAGATATGGATAGCTGTAGGTCTGCTTATCGGCACTATACTTAACTGGGCGATAGTTTCGGGCAGACTGAGAAGATACACTATAAGAGCGAACAACTCCTTGACGCTTCCTAAGTATCTTGAAAACAGATTTGAGGACAAGCACAAGATAATGCTTTTGGTATCGTCGGTGGCAATCGTCATATTCTTCCTTGTTTACACAGCGTCTGCTCTTTCGGCAGGCGGAAAGCTTTTCAACTCTATATTCGGTATCGACTACAAGATATGTCTTACTATCGGTGCGGTAGTAATTTTGGGATACACTTTCATGGGTGGATTCATGGCAGTATGTGTAACGGACTTTGTTCAGGGTCTGCTCATGCTGGCAGGAGTTGTGACTATACCTATCATCGCATTTTTCCTTGTTGGAGCAGGAAACGTTATGGACAACATCACTGCAAGCGGTGTTGAGGCACATCACTATCTTAACATATTCAATGATGAAAAGGGTCAGACCCTTTCAGCCATCGACATAATCTCTCAGCTCGGCTGGGCGCTTGGTTATTTTGGTATGCCACACATTCTGGTAAGATTTATGGCTATAAGCTCTGAAAAAGAGGTAAAAAAGTCAAGAGTTATAGGCTGTGTATGGTGTGCTATATCACTTTGCTTCGCTTGCTTTATAGCTATCGTGGGCAGGGCTTATCTTGTGCCTGCACTTGCAAACAACAAGTCTGAGAATGTTTTCATCGAGATGATACAAAAGGTATTCAACTCCGATATCGGTCTGCCATTCGTCGGCGGAATTTTCCTTTGCGGAATACTGGCTGCCATAATGTCAACGGCTGATTCGCAGCTGCTTGTAACTGCCTCATCGGTATCGGAGGATATTTACCACTCATGTATTGCACCTAAGGCGGAGAGCAAGAAGGTACTGCTTGTGAGCAGGATAACGGTTCTTGCTGTAGCGGTAGTGGCATACATAATAGCACTTGACCCTAACAGCAGTATAATGGGTCTTGTTTCAAACGCATGGGCAGGTCTTGGAGCTTCGTTTGGTCCGATAATACTTATGTCCCTTTATTGGAGGAGAACAAACCTTGCAGGTGCGGCGGCAGGCGTTGCCAGCGGTGCGTTATCGGTAATAATATGGGATTACATACCTCTTGCAGGTGGACAGACTTTAGGTGACAAGACGGGGCTTTACTCATTGGTAGTAGGTTTTGCGGTAAGTCTTATACTTATTATTATAGTGAGCCTTTGCACAAAGAAACCGTCCGAGGAAATGCTGAAGGCATTTGATGATGTCAAGAACGGTGTGAACTGCGGTTGTGATGAAAAAGCATAACAAAGTAAAAGGTCCATGGGTACGCCCACGGACCTTTTGTATTTTATCTTTTAGCTATCATACTTTTCTTTGTTTTCGCATCTGAATTCCGTAAACACCGCTTTATTGCCTTTATCCTCATATTTCTGAGCGTAAAGACCAATAACAACTCCCGTGAAATTACCTGCAAGCTCAGTAGACAAAAACTTCGTTTGAGCTCCGCCCAAGTCTATATCTCCCGAAAGCGTTTTCGCCGAGAAATTGTATGTAAAGTTGGAAGCATTACAGCAAAGCACAGCCGAGCTTTCTCCCTGTGGCAATGCTATGACATGATCCTCATGGCGAATATCGCCTATGCAAAGTCTTCGGAATAGCTCGACGCCTTTATCTGTGCGTCTTAACGCTATCTCATAATGCTGATCTGGGGTCATGTAGAACACCAATCCTGCTTCGCCCTCTGTTATCTCGACTTTGCACTCCACGTATAAATTCATTTCTTTCTGTCTTATGCAGATAAAAGCAGGCGAGCCGTCTGCCTCAAAGATCGTATGCTCGTTTGGCGTAAGCTCAAAGCGTTTTTTATCGAGCTTATAAAGGTTCATATCGGGGTTTTGCATAAAGCACCACTCACGTCCGACTTTGGTATTCTCGAAAGTGTATTCTTTCCAAAACTCCTGCCTGATATCCCCGAGTCTGTCGGTTTCAACTTCCTTGCGAGTTGTGCCATTATCGCCCATTGTGAACCAGCCGTTCTCGTCGAAAGTCACTGGTACGAGATAGACTTCTCTGCCTGTAATGTGGTGCATCACCCACATATTTATCATTCTGAACGCAAGGTGGACGCACCAGAAGTTGCCGTTTTCGTCCTCCACAAGGTCACCATGACCGCACCCTTGTATCTCGTATCCACCAAGATTTCTGTTTGTTAGAACTGGGTTGTGAGGATAATTCTCAAAAGGACCATAAGGGGTCTTACCTTTGGCATAGACTATCATATGACCGTATTCCGTGCCGCCCTCAGCCGCCATAAGGTAGTATTCGCCCTTTATTTTGTAGAGGTGCGGGCTTTCAAGGAAACGTCCGCCTGCACCCGTCCAGATGGTCTTGCTTGGCGTGAGCTTTTTGCCTGTTTCGATGTCTATTTCGCACTGTGTAACACCATGGTTGCCCTCATCGTCCTCACCATTGGACATAAAGTAGGCTTTGCCGTTCTCAAAATACAATGACGGGTCGATACCGCCCTGCTGAACATAAACAGGCTCAGACCATTCACCATGGATATCGTCAGTGTAGACATAGAAATTTCCGCCATTCGTGACGTTGGTCGTTACCATGTAAAATCTGCCATTATTGTATCTTATAGTTGGAGCATAGATACCGCCACAAGAGCCTGCCCCCTCCAACGGGAGCTGACTTTTTCTTGTGAGAACATGACCTATCTGCTTCCAATTCACAAGATCGTCGCTTTCATAGAGGGGAACGCCCGGGAAGAACTGAAAAGAGTTGCAAACAAGATAGTATTTGCCCTCAGCCTTACAAATGCTAGGGTCAGGGTAAAAGCCTGATATGACTGGATTTATGTACTTCATATTGTGACCTCCGTTTATATTTTACAGACATTATAATCTATTTCAGATGGCTTTTCAATAGCTTCTCGTGCAGTATGAGTGAATTTTTGTGCAAATGAAAAAACAATTTCCGTTTACGATTTTGGAAGTGGGTAGTGGCGATCAATTGGTACGGATATCTAGGCGGAATAGTAGCTTCGATGGGCAAATGCTGTTCTCTCCTATAGATTTTTTGCGGGGATATATGTTAAGTTAAACGTTTTTGATAGCGTGTTCAGTATAAAAGTTACAAATTGTAATTTTTGCTCCGACATTTGTTCGTATGGCATATAACAGTCTATATTTGGGGGATATATTTGAATATAGAACTTGTGTTTCTTGTGAAAACAAACAAATATTTTAGTCATTTCGGCAAAAAGCGATAAAATCTGTTGTCAAATTGTAACCTTTATGATATTATGAAGTTGATATACGAAAACGTATAAGATAATTCTGTCAGTTAGGGGGCGTTTGGAATGGAAAAGGGGCTGAAAAAAGTTTTTTCGGCTGTGGGCGCAGTATTTTGTGCTGTTATGATGATCATGCTTTGTCAGGTGACAAATGCGGTGAGCTACAGCGAACAGACCGTCACTGTGGACTATGATTATCAGGTCATAGACTCTTTTGAGGGCGTTGACGCTAAATACGTTCTCGGCTATTCCGACACCGGTTATTACTGCTGTGCAGGGTATGTTTCACGTTTTTATGAAGAAAAGTTCGGCGTTACAGTATACAACATAAACATGGTGGACGACAAGCCTAGCGTGTACTGCTACGGCAAAAGGGCGGAGCTTCGTGAAGTGAAAACTCCGCAGGCCGGGGACATAATGCAGGACAAGGATTACTCTCATGTTGCCATTGTAAAGGACTGTCAGGGTACGACGGCTACTCTTATCGAGCAGAACTACAAATGGACTTGGAACGACACTGTTTACACTGTGAAAAACAGAAAGGTACTTACTAACAATCACTACTTCTACAGACTTTACATAAACGGCGTTGCGCAAAGTCTTGACATCGACACGACAAGACCTGTTATCGCAAACGCAGGCTGTGAGAACATCACGGGAAAAGGCTACACTGTTAAAGCGGATATTTCTGACAACAGGGCTGTGACTTCGGTAAAGGTATCCACTTATTTTGAGGGCAACAAGGCAAAGACTATAAGCCGTGTTTACACATCGGCGGTGAACTCGCTTTCACACTCAGTAAAGGTAACTGACCTTGGTGGCAAGGACGGATATTATATTACAACCATAACGGCTACTGACGAGGCCGGGAACAGCTCTGAGCAGGTCATAAAGACTTATGTTGACACAACTGCGCCGACCATATCGGGGGCAAAAGTGGAGAACATCACAGCAAAGGGCTTTGATGTTTCTTGCAATGTGAGCGACAAGAGCGGAATTTCAAAGGTAGTCTTCCCTGCTTACCCTACAAAAAATGGTGAAAGTGCAAAGAAATACGCAGGCGGAAAGCTTTCGGGTGGCAAGGCTTCGGCTTATGTTTCTGCCGAGGACTATTCAGTAAAAAGCGGTGAATTTACCGTTAAGATAACGGCTTATGACAAATACGGAAACAGCTCAGCAAAAACTATAAAGGCTAGCATAAAGCCTGCGGTTTCGGTAACATTGGATAAGGCTTCACTGACTCTTGACAAGGGCAAAAGCAGTGTTATTTCTGCAAAAATGGGTGGCGGAAGCGGTCTGACGGACTTTGTTTCCTGGAAGTCTTCTAACAGCAAAATTGCTTCTGTGTCAAACGGAAAGGTCACTGCAAAAGGGGTTGGCAGAGCAACTATCACGGCATACACAACAGGAGGAAAAAATGTTAAATGTACTGTCACTGTAAAGGGTAAGATCAGTGACAGCAGTATTTCGGCTATAAAGACGCAAAGCTACACAGGGAAGGCGGTTTCTCCTGCGCCTGCAGTGACATATGGTGGCAAAAAACTTGTAAAGAACACTGACTACACTGTGAGCTACTCAAAGAACACAGCCATAGGTCAGGCGAGCGTGAAAATAACAGGCAAGGGCTTATACAAAGGCACAAAAACTGTGAACTTCAACATTCGTCCTGCCACAGTGACGGAGCTAAAAGTTTCTTCCACCGGTGAAAAGAGCGTTAAGCTTTCTTGGAAAAAGGTTACGGGTGCTGACAGCTACGCTATATACAGATATGACAGCACAAGCAAGAAATGGCAGAGGATAAAAACTGTAAAGGCTGTGAGCTTCACTGACAGCGGACTTGCTCGTGCAAAGGGGTACAGCTACAAAGTAAAGGCTGTGAAAAAATCTGGCGGAAAAGAATACATTTCGGCTAGCTACTCAAAGGCTGTAGAGGCTGTCACAAAGCCTGCAAAGGCTTCATGCACGGCTAAATCAGCAGGCAGCGGCAGCATTGAGGTATCATGGAAAGCTGTTGGGGGTGCAAGCGGATATGAGATATACTCCTCTTCAAATGGCAGTGATTATGTGAAGTCGGCAAAGGTGGGTGGCTCTCAAAAGAGTGCTATCGTATCAGGATTTGAGCCTTACTCACTTAGAATGGTAAAGGTAAGGGCTTACAAAACTGTAAACGGAAAGACTTCTTACGGGGCTTTTTCGCAGGCGGTTATGGTTATTGTCAAGTAGGCTGGATACAGAAACATATGATATAAAATAAGCAAGCGATAGGTGATATGTGGGCGACCAAGGGTCGCCCCTACGATAGTTCAAGCATTGTAGGGGACGGCGCCCTCGACGTCCCGATTTCGGAACGTTACCATTTGTAAGATCGCAAAAACTTGTGTAATTTCGCCATATATCGGTCGCCACTAAGATACATGACTGGTACGCTACACAATTGAGGTAAACCAAACGAGCGAACAATGTTCGCCCCTACATTTTTTTATTGCTACACAAAAAAAGGACAGCACTTTGGAAAAATGCTGTCCTTTTTCTATATTCATATGGGTCTATCTTTCCATTTTCCAGAACTCTACAGAGTATGGCTTAAGCTCGCTGCCGCCACCAAAATCATGGATAGTGCCTGTAAGAAGCTCCTCTGCCTGACCGCAGCCTGCGTCAAAGTGAGCTGTGAAAGGCTGATCGTCAGCGTTTATTGCAACAAGGACACGCTCACCCTCGAACTCACGCTCGATTATACACTGCTTATTGGTAAGAACAGGTATTTTGATAGAGCCATAGCAGAGAGCCTTGCTGTTTTTGTGTGCCTCTGCCATTTTAGAGATAAGCTCTGTAAGGTCGTTCCACTCAGGCTTTTCAAAGCTTACACGGAGAGCAGGGTCGCCCTCGCTCTTGTTTGCCTTTGTTCCCCACTCTGAGCCGTAATATACACATGGGATACCAGGCATACCAAAGAGCATTCCATAGATAAGTGGCAAATGACGCTCATTTGTGAGCTGGCTTGCTATTCTTGATACGTCATGGTTATCAACAAAGCACAGCAGGTGCATTCCTCTGTATCTGCACCAGTTCTCAGGTCCGAACTGATTTTTCAGAGAGTGGCATATCTCGAACATATTCATGCAATTGAAGCTTGAATAAAGTCCCTTATAGCACTCGTAGTTCGTGCAGGAATGGAGCATTTCAGGATTTACCCACTGAGCGTAATCACCATGTAGAAGCTCGCCGATAAGAACGAAATCCTGCTTGAGCCAATCGCAATGCTGTCTGAGGCGCTTCAAGAAGTTCTTATCAAGGCAATATGCAACGTCAAGGCGAAGTCCGTCTATATCAAACTCCTTGACCCAATTTGTTATGCATTCCAAGATATGATCCACTACCTGTGGATTGTTAAGGTTTAGCTTAACAAGGTCAAAGTGACCCTCCCAGCCCTCATACCAAAGTCCGTCATTATAGTTGCTGTTGCCGCCGAAATTGATATGGAACCAATCTTTATATGGTGAGTTCTCACGGTTTTTCAGAACGTCCTGAAAAGCCCAGAAGCCTCTGCCGACGTGATTGAAAACGCCGTCCAAAACTACCTTTATGCCGTTTTCGTGAAGCTCTTTGCAGACCTTTGCAAAGTCCTCATTTGTGCCAAGGCGGCAATCTATCTTGCGGTAATCTCTGGTATTATAGCCGTGAGTGTCAGAATCGAACACCGGTGAAAAATAGATAGCGTTGGCACCAAGCTTTTTGATATGAGGTATCCAATCTATTACCTTTAATATTCTGCTTTCCTCTTTGCCGTCATTCTCAAATGGCGCACCGCAGAATCCAAGAGGATAGATCTGATAAAATACACTTTCGTATGCCCACATAATATTATCTTCCTTTCTGATACTAATAGAAAATGTTGTTCGCAGATGAAATATGATTTGCTGAGAAAAAAGCAGGCGAAAGCTGTTCGCCCCTACAGGGTAGCGTTACGTTATTTGTACACCAATTCTTCAACTCATTCATATTTTATTGGTTATCTGCGAAACTATAGTTAAACTGTACAAAATACAACAAAAGGCAACACCGCACAAGGATTGTGCGTAAGATGCGCCGTCAGATTTTTCGTCAGATTGTGCTAAAGCGACGCAGGAATACTAACGTATTCAAAGCTGGTGAACCAGCTTGAGAGCTTTAGTGCGATATGACGGAAAATCTGCAAGCAGATTGCGTGCAAAGCCGACAGGCGTGCCTTGTGCGGTGTTGCCTTATTATTATATCAAACTTTGGCATATTTCTCAATACTCATTTTTCATTAATATAATCCACACTTTTGTGCATTTTGTACAACTATTGACAAATCAATCGTGAAATGATATTATATTTATAACAAATGTCAAGGGTTGATTTTTGGTAAAGGCAGGGATAAAAATATGAAGAAGATACTTGTGCTTTTCACAGGCGGAACTATCGGGAGCATTACTACTGACGGCATAATAGATGTTGAGCGAGAGGGAAAATACGCTGTTGTGGAGGCTTACAAGAGTGCATACGGCGATGATGTGGAATTTGAATGTCGACAGGTACTTAATATACTCAGCGAAAACATGGGGTTTTCGGGGTGGGAGAAAATGATACACGAGATAAACAGCATTGACACGGCTTTATACTCGGGAGTTATCCTCACCCACGGAAGCGACACGCTTGCTTACACTTCTGCTCTGCTTGGAATGTATTTCAGGCATTTTGATATACCCCTTTTTATTATCGCAAGCAACAAGCCCATTGGCGAGAAAGGTTCAAACGGGCTTTTCAACTTCACCTCGGCGGTAGGTCTTATAAAAGAGGGAAAATACAAGAGCGTTTTCACGCTGTACGAGAGGGTCATGCTTCCTACTAGGGTGATACCTGCAGACACCTGTCGGGACAGGTTCGGGGTATATGGTTATGACGGCTTCAATGATTTTTCGATTTTCAGCGGAGTGAGCGAGAATATGCTGTCACGCCCTAGGAAACGGATTTTCCATAATGATGTCAAATTTGGGAAGCGTGTTCTTTTTATAGAGGGTTATCCTGCAATGGACTTCGAGTGCTTTGTGCCAAACGAGGACACGGCGGCGGTGCTTTACTCACCTTATCACAGTGCGACGGCTTGCACTGACGTTTCAGAAGGGAAAAGCTATGCACTGACGGAATTTATCAAGCGGTGCATAACAAAGAACATTATGGTGTATATTTGCGGTCTGAAAAGAAAAGTGCCTATATACTCCACTGTGGCGGAGATAATAAAGGCAGGCAGCATACCAATATACACCACCTCAGCGGTGGCGGCTTATATGAAGCTTCTGCTTGCTTACAATCAGGAGGAAATGCCTGTGAAAGAGGTCATGGGGAAAGACCTTTTCTTTGAGGAGGTAAAATTCTCATAAACATTGTTTCAGTTATTGACAAAATGCTGAGCTTGTGATAAAATCAAAGTATATTAAAATAGTATATTTAGAAAAAGTACAACGGAGGTAATAAAAATGGCAGACACAAAAATTTCAGACTCAGTTATTTATATTGGTGCAGACGATCATGACATTGACCTTTTTGAGAGCCAATATGTTGTGCCAAACGGCGTTTCGTACAACTCTTATGTTATCATTGACGAGAAGATAGCGGTAATGGACACTGCTGACCCTAGGGTAACGGACGTTTGGTTTGACAATCTTGAAAAGGCTTTGGGCGGCAGAAAGCCTGATTATCTTGTTGTTCAGCACATGGAGCCTGACCATGCAGGAAACATCAAAAAGCTTGCGGAGAAATATCCTGAGATGAAGATAGTGGGAAATGCAAAGACTTTCCCTATGATGAAGCAGTTTTTCACCATTGACGGACTTGACGATAGGTCTGTTGTGGTAAAAGAGGGGGACACGCTTTCTCTTGGAAGCCACACGCTTCAGTTCGTAATGGCGCCTATGGTACACTGGCCTGAGGTAATGGTGACATACGAGCAGAGCGAAAAGCTTTTGTTCTCTGCTGACGGATTTGGAAAGTTCGGCGCACTTGATGTTGATGAGGACTGGGCTTGCGAGGCTAGAAGATACTATTTCAACATTGTGGGCAAATATGGTGCACAGGTGCAGGCACTGCTGAAAAAGGCGTCGGCACTGGACATAAAGATGATACTTCCTTTACATGGTCCTATACTCAAAGAAGATCTTGGTTACTATCTTGGACTTTACAACACATGGTCAAGCTATCAGCCTGAGAGCAAGGGCGTATTCGTTGCGTATGCGTCGATACACGGAAACACTGCAAAGGCGGCTGAAAAGCTTGGTGAGATGCTGAAAGAAAAGGGTGCTGAGAAGGTAGTTATCAGCGATCTTTCAAGAAGTGACATGGCAGAAAATATTGAGGACGCTTTCAGATATGACAGGATCGTACTTATGGCAAGCAGTTATGACGGCGGTGTATTCCCTGTTATGGAGGATTTCCTTATGCACCTGAAGTCAAAGAACTATCAGAACAGAAAGATAGGTCTTGTAGAGAATGGTTCATGGGCGCCTACTGCGGCCAGGGTCATGAAGGGCTATGTGGAAAACTTCAAAAATGTTACCATTGCTGAGCCTGTTGTGACTATACGCTCCACACTTAATGAAGCTTCGGAAAAGGCTTTGGGCGAGCTGGCTGAGGTCATGGCTAAGGGTGAATAAATTTCGCTCAGTCAGATAAATCAGACACAAAAAAAATGCGGGCGGCCAGAGGTCGCCCCTACAGATATGAAAAAGGCAGGACGTTTTGTCCTGCCTTTTGTGTTATATCACATTGCCGTCTGTGGTGATTATTCTTACTGCCACGGGGATATTTTTGCCGCTGTCGGTGACTGCTTTTCTTACTGCGTGTTCTATTCCGCCACAGCATGGAACTTCCATTTGAGCTACTGTTATGCTGCGGATATTATTTCTTTTCACTATCTCGCCAAGCTTTTCGGAATAGTCTGTGGCATCAAGCTTCGGACAGCCTATGACGGTTATTTTGCCTGTCATGAAATCGGAATGGAAGCTTCCGCAGGCATAAGCTGTACAGTCGGCTGCGACAAGCAGGTCTGCACCGTCAAAGTATGGTGCGTTCACAGGTACAAGCTTTATTTGCACAGGCCACTGCATAAGCTGTGACGGAGTTTTTGCTGACGGGGTATCTACCGGGGCTGGCTTTTTGGCAAATGTTTTCATCATTGAGCCTGGACAGCCATGGAAAACAGGCTTGCCAAGGCGTTTTTTGTTTTCTTCCACTGCCTTTTCGTCATAGGCGGCAGCTTCTCGCTCAACAAAGGATATGGCGTTCGTTGGGCAGGCTGGAAGACAATCTCCAAGACCATCGCAATAATCGTCACGCATAAGCTTTGCTTTGCCGTTCACCATGCCTATTGCACCTTCGTGGCAGGCTTTAGCACAAGCACCACAGCCGTTGCACTTTTCTTCGTCTATTTGTATTACTCGTCTTATCATATGGTTACCTCCGTATTTTTATTGATATCTTTCGTTTCGGCATAAAGCTCTTGACTTTATGCTATGATTATAATATAATCTTATCGCAAAGTCTGTTGTAATTACAACAAAAGCATAAAATTATTTCGTAAAAATGAGGAAGATAAAATGGATAATAAATACATCAAGATAATAAAAAACACTCCCCTTTTTCAGGGCATGAGCGACGAGGAGATAGTTCAGTTTCTCAGACCTGACGGCAGTGGCATAAAAAGCTTTCGCAAGGAAAGCTATATTTTTCACGCAGGAGACAAGACCGCTTATTTCGGCATACTTCTGGAGGGCAAGGCACTTATCGAACGTGACGAGCTTTGGGGCGGCAGGAGCATAATCGCTCCTTTAGAGGCAGGACAGCTTTTCGGAGAGGTCTATGCCTGCACAGGTGAACCGCTTGGGGTGAGCGTATGTGCAAAGGAGCAATGCACAGTGCTGTTTTTATCCCCTGAGTCTATTATAAAGGAAAGTTCGACGCTGACGGCTAGGCTTCTAAAGATAACGGCTATGAAAAATCTCAGGCTCAACGAAAAGATACAAGTGATAACCCCAAGGACTATCAGAGAACGTGTTATGGTTTATCTTTCTTCGCTTGCAAAGAAAAGCGGATCGCACATTGTCACGACAAATTTCGACCGTCAACAGCTAGCAGATTTTCTCTGCGTTGACCGCAGTGCGCTGTCAACAGAGCTTGGAAAAATGCACCGTGAGGGGCTGATAGATCTAAATGGTCGGGAGTTTATACTGCCTGAAAACTGTTCTCGTGGAACGTGATTTGTTAATTTATATGTAAATAATAAGTCATTTAACCATATTCATTTTTTCTGCTCTTTTTAAAGAAAAATTGCATATTTTATATTGACACAACCTGCTTTGTGTTGTATAATATATATAGTGCCGCCGTGACAGTTCATAATTACTTAAACGTTTATTGCGGAAATGTATTTATTTACAAATGGCCACGGTATTGGGAAATTGATTGAAAGGATTGATTGCTTTGGCAAAGAAGAATGAAAGCATAAGCGACAAGATCGTTCGTTTGTATAAGGAGGGCTACTCCATTCCTGAGATAGCAAAAGAAATGGAGATGCCTAAGGATAATGTTCCGAGAATACTTGAAAAGCACTTCCCTGACTATGCAAGCTTTGAACAGCCTGTAAGAGAGGGTGCTGATGAAAACGGCAACGGGAAAAAGAGCGTTTTCAATATGTCTGTAAGCGAGCTTTTCGGAAAGAAGAACAAAAAGCAGGAGAATGTTGAGCCTGCAAGGGTAACTGTAAATCTGGCTATGGACGATGACGGATTTGTTGATCACAGTGTTGCGGCTATCGCCTCAATGCTTCAGAAAGGCAGAAGCGTAAACGATATCGCAGGATTCTTTAATAAAGATCCCGAGGATATCAAGGCTGTTCAGGGCTGCATGGACGAGCATTTCAAAAGAATGAATACATACAAGGGTCCAAAGGTCGACCCTGCGTCTGCGCCTAAGGAAGAGCCTGTTCAGAACATAACTGATCCGCTGGCGGCAAGCCTTGCAAGCGGCATTGCAAAGAGAAAGAGCAATATGTATGCAACAGGTATCGAAACACCTGCAAAGGCTGAACCTGTTTCCGCTCCTGTTCCTCCTGAGGACAATAGCGTTCACCTTGTTACTCCTGAGGCTCTCAAAGAGGCTGAGGAAAAAGCTAAGGCAGAGGAAAATGCAAAGGCTGAAGCTACTGTGGCTGAGGAAGTTCCTACAATGGACGAGGTCGAGATGCCGTCAATCGAGCCTATAAGCCTTGATGACACAATGGTGGTTTCACCTGCCCCTGAGTCTACTATGCCGTCTATAGAAGACGAGATAGCTGAAAAGAAAGCTGCGGAAGCTGAAAATACAAATAATAATGAGGAGGGCGAGAATATGGGTATGAGTCCAATGGAAAAAATGCGTATGTTTGCGCAGGAGCAGATCGAGCTGAACAACAAGAAGATCGACGAGCTTAAGGCAAGCATTGCTGAAACTGAGGCAAAGTCTTTGGATCTCGGTAAGCAGGCAAGCGATATTTACGAGGAGATCGTTAAGCTTCAGGAAAAGGCTAAGGCACTCAACGCCGAGAAGGAGCAGGTTGATATTCAGATCAGTCAGGTAAACGCTGAGATCGAAGGCATTAGAAAAGAAAACAACGAATTCAAGAGCTATATGTAATAGCATCTTATTCAAATCATATAAGGCAGGAGGCTTCGGTTTCCTGCCTTTTTTATTTGCGAGGAATGAAGTGGAAAATAGCACAGATGATAAACAAAAGAAGCAGGACGTCGCATTTCTGCCAAGCAGAAATTGCGCCGCTCCCCTACAGGTGGTGGCAGGCTGATGTTTTTTGATTAAAGTCAAACTTTTTTACCTGAAAGTATTGAAAAATAACGGCAAATATGGTACAATGCTTTTATAAACCTTGAAAGGATATTTTATATGAGCAATATACTTATTCTGGCATTCCTGTTCTTTGCAGGGTGTCTGATAGGCTGGGGGATAGAAGTTATTTTCAGACGATTTGAGCCTAACAACAAAGCAAGAAAATGGATAAATCCTGGCTTTCTTATTGGTCCTTATCTGCCTTTATACGGCTTCGGGCTTTGCACCCTTTATCTGCTGGCGGGACTTGAAAAATTTATACACACTGACAACACGGCCTTGCAGAAGTTTATACTTTTTTTGCTTATGGCTATTGCAATGACAGTGATAGAGCTTATTGCAGGCGAGATATTCATTGTGAAAATGCACGTCAAGCTGTGGGACTACACTGGAAACAAATTCAACTATAAAGGCATAATATGTCCGTTTTATTCGCTCATATGGGCAGCACTGGGCGCGGTCTATTATTTCTTTATACACCCATACATTCTTGACGCACTCAACTGGCTTGCGAATAATTTGGCGTTCTCGTTCTTTATCGGATTTTTCTATGGTGTTTTTGCTATCGACCTATTCTATTCCCTGAAGCTGGCAGAGAAGATAAAAACGTTTGCGGAAGAGAATGATATGGTCATCAGATACGAGGAGTTCAAACGGCACATCAGGGAAAGTTCAGAGGAGAGAAAAGAGAAATACAGATTTATGCTTTCCATGGGCTCAGGTGCAAGGCTTGGCGAGCATTTGAGAAAGTATCGTGACAAACAGCGTGAGGAGCAACGTGGACACAGGCTCAATGACTTTATATCAAAAATAAAAAAGTCGGATACATGAAAATTAACAAAATAACCATTGACAAAACATCAGCATGGTGATATACTGATTTCATATGTAAAAAACGTTGACGAAGACAGTAGGCTTTATGCGAAAATCTCAGCGAGCCGCCGACAGTGAGAGGGCGGCATGATTAGCTTCAGGCTGAATATCACTTCCGAGTTGCAGGCTGAAAATCAGTAGATAAGTAAGCTTCGCCGCTTTTCCTGCGTTAAAGGGAACGCATATGTCAGTATGCTGAAAAGGTGGTTTGCGAATGGCTTTACGGCTTTCGTCCTGTTTCAGGGCGGAAGCCTTTTTTATTGCATTTTATCTTTATGCGTAACTGATCGTTTATTACAAAATCAGAAAGGATTGATCTTCGTGTACAAAAAGGTTGACACCAATCTGAACTTCGTTCAGAGAGAAAAAGAAGTGGAAAAGTTCTGGGACGATAACAATATCTTTGAAAAAAGTATTGACAGCCGTAAAAAAGGCGAGTCCTATGTTTTCTATGACGGACCTCCAACGGCTAACGGCAAGCCGCATATCGGTCACGTTCTCACTCGTGCTATCAAGGATATGATACCAAGATACCGTGCTATGAAAGGCTATCAGGTACCTCGTAAGGCTGGCTGGGACACACATGGTCTGCCTGTTGAGCTTGAAGTAGAGAAAATGCTGGGGCTTGACGGCAAGGAGCAGATCGAGGAATATGGTCTTGAGCCGTTTATCAAGAAGTGTAAAGAGTCTGTATGGAAATACAAGGGTATGTGGGAGGACTTCTCAGGCACTGTTGGCTTCTGGGCTGACATGGAACACCCTTATGTTACCTATGACAACAATTTTATAGAGTCTGAATGGTGGGCTTTGAAGCAGATATACGAAAAGGGCTTGCTTTACAAGGGCTTCAAGATAGTTCCTTACTGCCCACGCTGCGGCACACCGCTTTCTTCTCACGAAGTTGCTCAGGGCTACAAGACAGTTAAAGAGCGTTCTGCTATCGTTCGTTTCAAGCTTGTTGGCAAGGACGAATACTTCCTTGCATGGACGACAACTCCTTGGACGCTCCCTTCAAACGTTGCCCTTTGCGTAAACCCAGATGAAACTTACTGCAAGGTAGAAGCCGCTGACGGCTACACTTATATTCTTGCCGAAGCACTTCTTGACACTGTTCTCGGCAAGCTTGCAACTGAGGACAAGCCTGCATACAAGGTGCTTGAAACTTACAAGGGCAAGGATCTTGAATATATTGAATACGAGCCGCTTTATGAGTGCGCAGGCGAAAGCGCAAAGAAGCAGGGCAAAAAGGGTCACTTTGTTACCTGTGACAGCTATGTAACTATGTCAGACGGTACAGGTATCGTTCATATTGCGCCTGCTTTCGGTGAGGACGACTCTAAAGTCGGAAAGAAGTATGATCTGCCTTTCGTTCAGTTCGTTGACGGCAAGGGCGACATGACTGCTGAAACTCCATATGCCGGAATGTTCGTAAAGGACGCTGACCCTGAGGTACTCAAAGACCTTGACAAGTCAGGCAAGCTTTTTGCCGCTCCTAAGTTCGAGCATGATTATCCGCACTGCTGGAGATGCGGCTCACCTCTTATCTACTATGCAAGAGATACTTGGTTCATCAAAATGACAGATGTCAAGGACAGACTTATCGCAAACAATGACACTATCAACTGGATTCCTGAGAGCATTGGTAAGGGACGTTTCGGTGACTGGCTGAAAAACGTTCAGGATTGGGGCATTTCAAGAAACAGATATTGGGGTACTCCGCTGAACATTTGGGAGTGCGAGTGCGGTCACAGACATTCTGTCGGCTCTATCGAGGAGCTTAAGTCAATGTCAGACAACTGCCCTGATGATATCGAGCTTCACAGACCATACATCGACGCTGTAACTATCAAATGTCCTGAGTGCGGAAAACAGATGCACCGTGTATCAGAGGTAATAGACTGCTGGTTCGACTCAGGCTCAATGCCTTTTGCACAGCACCACTATCCATTTGAGAACAAGGAGCTTTTCGAGTCACAGTTCCCTGCTGACTTCATTTCAGAAGCTGTTGACCAGACAAGAGGTTGGTTCTATTCACTCCTTGCTATCTCAACGCTTATATTTGACAAAGCACCATACAAGAACGTTATCGTACTTGGTCTTGTTCAGGACGAGAACGGTCAGAAGATGTCAAAGTCAAAGGGCAACGCTGTTGACCCATTCGAGGCACTGGCTAAATACGGTGCAGACGCTATCAGGTGGTATTTCTACACCAACTCTGCTCCATGGCTTCCTAATAAGTTCCATGACAAGGGCGTAACAGAGGGCCAGAGAAAGTTCATGGGCACGCTTTGGAACACATATGCGTTCTATGTGCTTTATGCTGAGATAGACCAGTTCGACCCTACAAAGCACAAGATAGAATATGACAAGCTTTCCGTTATGGACAAGTGGCTGCTTTCAAAGATGAACTCTATGATAAAGGCTGCTGACGATAACCTTAACAACTACAGGATACCTGAGGCTGCAAAGGCTATGCAGGAGTTTGTTGATGATCTTTCCAACTGGTATGTAAGAAGAGGCAGAGAGAGATACTGGGCACAGGGTATGTCACAGGACAAGATAAACGCTTACATGACTCTTTACACTGCTATCGTTACGCTCTGCAAGTGTGCAGCACCTATGGTACCGTTCATCACTGAGGAGATCTATCAGAATCTTGTTAGAAGCGTTGACAAGGACGCTCCTGAGAGTATCCACCTTTGCGATTATCCTGTTTGCGACGAGAACATGATAGACGAAAAGCTTGAAGCTGACATGGAAGAAGTTCTGGAGATAGTTGTTCTGGGACGTTCTGCAAGAAACGGCGCAAGCCTTAAAAACCGTCAGCCTTTGAGCGTGATGTACGTTGCAGCAGACCACCCACTTGACAGCTACTATATCGACATCATCAGGGACGAGCTTAACCTCAAGGACGTTCAGTTCTCAAATGATGTATCTGCATATATCGATTACAAGTTCAAGCCACAGCTCAAGACACTTGGTCCAAAGTACGGCAAGCAGCTTGGGGAGATAAGAACACAGCTTTCACAGCTTGACGGACACAAGGCTATGGGCGAGCTGAACGAAACTGGCAGTCTGAAACTCACGCTTTCAAGCGGTGAGATAGCACTTGACAAGGATGATGTTCTTATCGAGTCTGAGCAGAAAGAGGGCTTCTACACCCTTTCTGAAAACGGCGTTACTGTTGCTATCAGCACTGTTCTCACTCCTGAGCTTATTGAAGAGGGCTTTGTAAGAGAAGTTA
The DNA here is from genome assembly GCF_040909065.1 of Ruminococcus sp. RTP21359st1_H3_RTP21359_211015. Classification (NCBI taxonomy): domain Bacteria; kingdom Bacillati; phylum Bacillota; class Clostridia; order Eubacteriales; family Oscillospiraceae; genus Ruminococcus; species Ruminococcus sp. RTP21359st1_H3_RTP21359_211015. The sequence goes on along the minus strand of NZ_JBDGDD010000018.1, from coordinate 29,087 downwards.
TCAGCAAGGTTCAGACAATGAGAAAGGATTCGGGCTTTGAGGTAATGGATCACATCACTGTTTCTGTAAGCGGCAGCGAAAAGGTTATGGCTGTTGTTGACAAGAACAGAGAGGCTATTTCTCATGACGTTCTTGCAGACGATATCGTACTTGGCGAAAATGTCGGCAACGAAAAGGATTGGGATATCAACGGCGAAAAGGTTTCTATCGGCGTAAAGAAGAACTAATTCTGAGATATAAAAAATCAAGCAGGACAGCTTTCGGGCTGTCCTGCCTTTTTTTGTTTTGGGTTATAAGCCATGCACAGCTCCCCATACATAAAACACACAAAAAAATGGCGAGGTGAAAGACCTCGCCATTGATTTTTTATATTACTTTCTTGCTTCCAGAGCGGAGATAGATTCCATTATCTTTGACATCTTCTCCTCTGCCTTTGCAAGCTTTGCCTTTTCGGCTTCGATAAGCTGTTCAGGGGCTTTTGCAAGGAAGCCCTGATTGCTGAGCTTCTTGCTAAGGAAGTCTATATCCTTCTGTGCATTCTTTCTGTCCTTATCAAGACGTGCAAGCTCCTTGTCAACGTCTATGATATCGGCAATCGGAATGAAAAATCTTGCACTGTCTGTAACAGCGGCGGCGCAATCCTTTTCCTCACACTTATCTGTAATGATGACCTCAGATGCAGAAGCAAGTCTTTCAAAGAACATTATGCCCTGTGAGAATACTTCTGGCTGTGCAGTTTCAATATAAAGCTTTGCCTTTACAGACGGCGGAACGTTCATTTCACCACGGCAGTTTCTTATGCTCTTTATGCCTGCGATTATCTTCTCAAATGTTGCTTCTTCATCGGCAAATTCAAGCTTTTCGTCATATACAGGGTAATCCTGAACCATGATAGCTGTGCCGTCATTTACGAGAGCCTGCCAGATCTCCTCGGTGATATAAGGCATGAATGGGTGGAGCATTTTCAGCATTCCTTTCATTACCCACACGAGAACTGCCTGTGCTGTGGCTTCTGTTTCACCGCCTGCGGCTATTCTTGGCTTTGTAAGCTCGATATACCAATCGCAATAGATATCCCAGATAAAGTCATAAAGCTTTGAAACTGCTACGCCAAGCTCGAACTTATCAAGATTATCGTTTACTTCCTTTGCAAGAGTATTGAACTTTGATATTACCCACTTATCCTCAACATTGAGGTTTTCAGGGAGCTTATCAGCCTTGAAATCGTCAGGAAGATTCATCATGATGAATCTTGCGGCGTTCCATATCTTATTGGCAAAGTTTCTTGAGGATTTTACCTTATCCTCGATAAATCTCATATCGTTTCCAGGTGCGTTGCCTGTTGCGAGCATAAATCTCAGGGCATCTGCGCCGTACTGGTCGATGATAACAAGCGGGTCGATACCGTTGCCGAGAGATTTTGACATCTTTCTGCCCTGTGAATCTCTAACAAGGCCGTGGATAAGAACAGTATCAAAAGGCTTCTGCTTCATGTTCTCCATGCCTGCAACTATCATTCTGGATACCCAGAATGGAATGATATCATAGCCTGTTACGAGAGTGTTTGTTGGATAGAAATACTCAAGCTCCTCTGTCTTGTCAGGCCAGCCGAGAGTTGAGAACGGCCACAGTGCTGATGAAAACCATGTATCGAGGGTATCAGGGTCCTGACGCATTTCCTTGCCGCACTTAGGACAGCAAGCGTGGTCTTCCTTTGTTACGACGGTTTCACCGCAATCGTCGCAATAAAATGCCGGTATCTGATGACCCCACCAAAGCTGACGTGAGATACACCAATCTCTGATATCGTTCATCCAGTTAAGGTAGTTCTTCTCAAATCTTTCAGGAACAAACTTGATAGAGCCGTCCTCAACAGCCTTTATTGCAGGCTTTGCAAGCTCGTCCATTTTAACGAACCACTGGAGTGATACTCTTGGCTCGACTGTTGTTCCGCAGCGGTAGCAAGTACCTACGTTATGCTCGTGGTCTTCAACATAAGCAAGGAAGCCGCCCTTTTCGAGATCCTCGACTATCTTCTTTCTTGCCTCGTATCTATCCATGCCTGCATACTCAGGATAATCGTCAACTATCTTTGCGTCCTCAGTAAGAACGTTGATAACAGGCAGGTTATGTCTTTTACCGACTTCAAAGTCGTTAGGGTCATGGGCAGGAGTTATCTTTACGACACCTGTACCAAACTCCATATCAACATAGCTGTCGGCAACGACAGGTATCTCTCTGCCAACAAGCGGCAAAGTAAGTGTCTTGCCTACGATATCCTTATATCTTTCGTCCTTTGGATTTACTGCAACGGCAGTATCGCCGAGAAGCGTTTCAGGACGTGTTGTAGCAAGCTCTACATATCCGCTTCCGTCTGTAAGAGGATATTTCAGATGCCAGAAGTGGCCGGCCTGATCTTCATACTCAACCTCTGCGTTTGAGATAGATGTACGGCAATGCGGGCACCAGTTGATTATTCTTTCGCCTCTATAGATAAGTCCCTTATTATAGTAATTTATGAAAACTTCCTTTACAGCCTTTGAACAGCCCTCGTCCATTGTGAAACGCTCTCTGTCCCAATCGCAGGAAGAGCCGAGCTTTTTGAGCTGCTCAACTATTCTGCCGCCGTATTTCTTTTTCCAATCCCATGCTCTTTCAAGGAAACCGTCCCTGCCGATATCGTCCTTTGTAAGACCCTCTTTACGCATAGCCTCAACGATCTTAGCCTCAGTAGCTATCGAGGCATGGTCTGTTCCCGGTATCCACTCTGCGGCATATCCGCTCATTCTCTTCCAGCGGATAAGTATATCCTGCAAAGTTTCATCAAGGGCATGACCCATATGGAGCTGTCCTGTGATGTTCGGTGGTGGGATAACTATACAGTATGGCTCTTTCTTGGAATCAGGCTCAGCGTGGAAAAATCCGCCGTCAAGCCAATATTTGTAGATCTTATCTTCTACCTTATTAGGCTCATAAAGCTTTGAAAGCTCTTTTTTCATTATAAAACAATTCCTTTCGCAAATATTTTTCTATCACAGTATCGTGGCAAGACCAAGAGGCATTGCCTTTTTGCCGTCAGACTCGTGTCTTAGGCTGTCTGCGAAACGGAACTGTGAATTTCATTTGAAAGCTGAATTTGAGATCACACATTATATTCTTTCCTTTCCGCATGATATGGCATTACTGCACCTATTATAATATTATCTCACTTTTGCACCGAATTGTCAAGGGCTGATGACGGTATGGAACGAAAAAAGCAGAACAGCTTGAAACTGCTCTGCTGAGAGTGTTGAAAAAGACTCAAACAAGCGGGACGTCGAGGGCGCCGTCCCCTACAACTTGCATAAAAACGAATTTACGCTTACAGCTTGAAATGAACGGGCATACCATTTTTCATTGCTATTTTTACCTCGCCTTGGATAAGTGGCAGGAAGTATCTTACGGCTTCCGGCTTTACGTCATTGCCGTCCTCGCTTAACCACTGGGCAGGGAAGAATTTTTCCTTATTTGCAGCATCATGGGCGTCAACGCTGTCAACGGTCACAACATAAGGCACGTCGCTGATACGCTTGAATATCATCATTTTACCTGTTTTCCCTGCAAGAGCCGCTTTTACGCCTGCTGAGCCTATTTCCTCGGCTTCGTCTATATCCGTCTTTGAGCAGATATGAGAAGAACATCTCTGCATAACGTTAAGCTCAATAGAACGGACTTTACAGCCGATATTCTCTTTAACGAGCTGTTCAAGTGTCTTTCCTATGCCAGAGAGATACTCGTGACCGAAATTATCCACAACTCTCGGCTTATTTTCCTCGCCTTTAAGCTTTACGCCCTCGGAAACTGCGATGATAACGGCTTTGTGCTTTGCCATTTGATTTCTTATGTCCTCGAGAAACTTTTCGGCGGTAAAGTTATTTTCAGGGAGATAGATAAGGTGAGGGGCTATCTCGTCATTTGCTCTGAGTACGCAGGTGGAAGCTGTGAGCCAGCCAGCGTGTCTGCCCATTATCTCAACGATAGTGACGGACTCGATAGAATAAACCGAGCTGTCACGGATTATCTCCTGAACCGTTGCGGCAACATACTTTGCGGCAGAGCCGAAGCCTGGTGTATGGTCTGTTACAGGCAGGTCGTTATCTATAGTCTTTGGTATGCCTATAACTCTTATCTTTGAATTTCTTGCCGCAAGATAATCGGAAAGCTTTGCCACGGTATCCATAGAATCGTTTCCTCCGATATAAAAGAAAGCTTCTATCCTATGCTTTTCAAGGCAATTCAAGATACGCTCATATGTTTCACCGCCCTCCTCAACATCAGGAAGTTTATAACGGCATGAGCCGAGAACTGTTGACGGTGTCTGTCTTAGAAGCTCCATATCCTCATTTGTTTTTATAACAAGCTTAAGATCTATGAGCTGGTCGTTTATGATACCCTCGATACCATTGAGCGAGCCGAAAACGGCGTCTATCTGTGGAGTTTTCACAGCCTGTTTGAAAACTCCCACCAATGAAGCGTTGATAGCGCAGGTAGGTCCTCCTGATTGTGCAACGGCAATATTCATTATGATCAATCTCCTTACAGCTTACTGAGAATATTAAAATTCTCATATTTGTTATTATTATAGCATATTATATATACAAATAAAAGGGTTATGAAAATTTATTAACATATTTTTTCCCTTTGTAACAAAACAAGCCTTCAAGAAAACGTTATATCTATCCACTTTGATAATTTTCACATCTATTACATAAAAATGCCTCCCGATTTACACCATATTGTTATAAAGTAAATGTAAATCGTAACCGAATTTTAATTGACAGAACAGTTTATATTTTGTATAATTAAAGATATAGACACGAAATGTGTCGAACTCTAGTCAATGAACCGAAAGGAAGAATATAAATAATGCCTGACAACAGAAACAATAAAGGCTACTATCGTCCCGAACAGGATCGCAGACCGCAGGGTCAGAACAGACATCAGCAGCAGGAAAGCTCCACTTGGCTCACTCCTACTGTAAAGGGAATAATAGCGATACTGCTGACTGTACTTGTGGTAGCCATAGTAATAATGATATTTGCAAAAACTCTTTTTGTGAACACCAACACCACTCCGAAAAAGACCGGTACGATAACTTCTACGGAATACATTCCGCCAAAGACCACCACCACTTCGGAAAAGCCACAGGAAACATCTAAAAAGTCCAAAAAGGCCACTGAGCCTGACGAAGATCCATATGACGGTGATAAAGATGACAACGGTGACGCTGTTGGTGATATCCAGTGCATTAGTGCAGTTTATCTCCACCCACAGCCTACATCGAGCAGTGAAAATCTTCTCACTATCCCATCGGGTGCGACCTGCAAATACTACCGCAACGAAAACGGCTGGTATTATGTTGAATATAATGGCACAAAGGGCTACGCATGGCAGACATTCTTCTCGACACCACCACAGTAATGTGTTTTACGATTTCTTAAATAACGCAGAAAGTGCAGCATGGAAATATGCTGCACTTTCTGTTTATATACGCAAAAAAGCGGAGGTGTTGTCCTCCGCTTGATGTAGCTTATCATACAGATAGAACGTGTTAAATAGCGGGCGAACGCTGTTCGCCCCTACACACAAATGTTACAATTAGAGTTCTACCTTATAATCCTCTGAGCCTACACCCTTTACAGTGTAGTAAGCAACGCCCTCTTCAGGCTTGATGTATACTGAAACTGTCTTTGGTGTTCTGTGACCCTTTGCCTTGTAGTCAGCCTTTGCAGCAGCCACTACAGCTTCAACATTTATCTCTACGCCTGCGAACTGAACGAATACCTCGTCCTTTATCTCAGCCTCAACTGCTTTCTTTACAGTTTCCTTCTTGGCCTTTGTTGCCTTTGCTGCGGTCTTTACTGCCTTTTCTGCCGTCTTGACAGCTTTCTTTGCTGTTTCCTTTACTGCTGCGCCTGTCTTTTCAGCGGCAGACTTTACCTCAGCCTTGACTTCCTTTACAGCTTCTTCTGCCTTTTTGTCAGCGGTGATCTTCTTTTCAGCCATTGTAAAACCTCTCCTTTAAAAGTGTTACTAATTACTTATCCACAGCCTCTTTAAGAGCCTTGCCTGCCTTGAATGCAGGAACCTTCTTTGCAGGAACATGGATAGGCTTCTTTGTTGCAGGATTGATAGAATCCTTAGCTGCACGATCTCTTACCTCAAATGCACCAAAACCTACGATAGATACCTTTTCGCCCTTTACAAGTGCCTCTGTGATAGTTTCTGTTACAGCCGCAAATGCCTGCTCTGCTTCCTTTTTAGAATAGCCGCCCTTTTCTGCTATTGCGGATATCAGATCATTTTTTGTCATTTTGAATCTACCTCCGTTATAATTTTTTACATTGTTTTTATGCTGTTATTATAACGTATTTGACCCCTCTTGTCAATTAATTTGCCCGATTTTGCGTGCTTTCTTGCAATCTTTGTAGCTTTACATAAAAAAGAGGCATAGTCACCGCTTGATTTTTGTACTTATTCACACGTTGGAAATAGTATTTATAATTTAGCCATAATTAACTTTCAATCAGCATCATTATTTTTTTATAAACGCCTATTTTTCGCACTTTGTAAAAATCACCCACAAAATATTCTTACATATATTTCATTTCAAAGTTCATTAAATATTTACATTCTTTTATATATTCTCTCATGCAACATAATTCATTTTTTCAATCCGTATTTTTCATAAAAAGCTTCAACATCGCTGTCGCTTTTCACAAGCTCGGGATACATTATCTCACGAGTGTTGCGGTTATAAAATCCGATAGTTTTCTCGCCTGTGCAGGTGCTTGACATTATTTTTATCTCCATTCCCCTGCACTCCTCAGGGACGGGCTTGACAGTTTTCTTTTTGAAAATTCCCATGGAAACTCCCCCTAATATTTTTTCAAACGTCTTATATAAGCGAAAGTGTAGTCCTCGCCTTTATCACGAAGCATTGTAAGAAGCTTCTCCAAAAGGTCTGATGTTTCAGGGTGGATGGCTCTTGTCTTTTTTGCTCTTAAAAAGTACGCAAGAGGTGCGCCGTCGTCGTATTTGTCTTTCATATATATCTTGCTTGCGGCAACTCTGTCGCAGAACATTTCTTTCACATATTTAAGTGGCATTTTCACAGGGGTCATCAACTTAGTCCGCAGGTCATAGTCCGTCCAATATTCAAAGTGATGCTTATTTCTTCCCTTGTGATGCATCCAGCCGTAAGAAAATCCGTATTCTTCACGCTCTGCTTCATGGGGCGAACGTGTGCCTTGATAATATTTACAGCCCTTGAGAAACTCCTCCGGGGAATATTTTGAAAGGTCATGCCTCAGACCCTGCCACAAAATGCCTGCCTTATAGCAGTTTTTTATCACTCCGTGGCGATGTCTTGTAATGGTCTTGAAATGCTCCCATGCCTTTATCAAAACGCTCATCTCCTCTGCATTTCATCTTATGACCTTATTATACTACTTTTGCGTTATTATTTCAACAGCCTGCGGTCATTTTCTGCTGCCGCAGATATCAAGTAGGGGACACTCGCTGCAGCGTTCTCCCCTTGCCTTGCAGTATTCACGTCCGAACAGTACAAGGCGGTGACAGAAATCAGAGGATCTCTCAGGGGGAAGTATCTTTCTCAGATCCTCTTCCACCTTTGCAGGCTCTTTATTTTTTGTAAGCCCAAGTCTGCCGCATATCCTTATACAGTGGGTATCTGTGACCACCGCAGGCTTATGAAAAACATCTCCCATAACAAGATTTGCCGTCTTTCTGCCTATGCCTGCAAGGGTAGTGAGCTTTTCTATAGTATCAGGTATCTCACCGCCATAGTTATCCATTATCTGTCTGCACATTGCTACGATAGAGCGAGCTTTTGTTTTATACAGACCGCATGGGCGTATTATCTCCTCGATATCAGCAACATCTGCGTTAGCAAAATCCTCAATGGTCTTATATTTTGCAAAAAGCTCTTTCGTGACGATATTCACCCTTGCGTCTGTACACTGTGCAGAAAGCCTGCCTGCTATCATAAGCTCGTGGGGCTTTTTATAGTCAAGGGAGCATATGCCCTCGGGGTAGACCTGCTCCAGCCTTTCCACTATCATTTGTGCACGTTCTTTCTTTGTCATCGGTACTGCTCCTTTGTTTATAAGTGCTTTATTACTTTATATTGTACACTTTTTTGCAGGATTCGTCAACCAAAATTTCATATCAGGGACGATATTCCAGCGGGTTTGTGCGTTATATCGGCATAAAAATGTGTTTTGTCATTTTTGCGGGTTGAACAGCTTTGGCCACAGCGCACTGATTTGTCGACATTTCACGGAAATTTTACACGAATTATGAATTTATAATCGTGATTTTACTTCACATTTCAAAAAAAGGCTATGATTTTTATACAATTTCAATAAAATTATGAAATTTTGCATTTTACTACTTGCAAATTGCAAAATAGTGTGCTATAATAAGTAAGTGATGTGCGGAATGAGTAAAAAAGCCGTGCACAAATTATAATTTATAAGATGGGAGTTTTAATAATGGCTTTGAACAATGCGTATCTTGAAAGCGTTTATGAGAAGGTTGAGAAGAGAAATCCCGGCGAAAAGGAATTCCTCCAGGCAGTATATGAGGTACTGGAAAGCCTCATTCCTGTTGTAGAAAAGAGACCTGACCTTGTTGAGGCAGGTATAATCGACAGAATAGTTGAGCCAGAAAGACAGATCATTTTCCGTGTTCCTTGGGTAGATGACAACGGCAAGGTACAGGTAAACAGAGGTTTCAGAGTTCAGTTCAACTCTGCTATAGGACCATACAAGGGCGGCATCAGACTTCACCCTTCAGTATGTGCATCAGTAATCAAGTTCCTCGGCTTCGAGCAGATCTTCAAGAACAGCCTTACAGGTCTTCCTATCGGCGGCGGTAAGGGTGGTTCAGACTTCGATCCTAAGGGCAAGTCTGACGGAGAAGTTATGAGATTCTGCCAGAGCTTCATGACAGAGCTTTGCAAGCACATCGGTGCTGACACAGACGTTCCAGCAGGCGATATCGGTACAGGTGCAAGAGAGATTGGCTATATGTTCGGTCAGTACAAGAGAATCAGAAACGAATTCACAGGCGTTCTTACAGGTAAGGGTCTTTCATACGGCGGATCACTTGCAAGAACAGAGGCTACTGGTTATGGTCTTTGCTACTACACATCTGAGATGATCAAGTGCATGAAGAATGAAACATTCGCAGGCAAGACAGTTGTTGTCTCTGGTTCCGGTAACGTTGCTATCTACGCTACAGAGAAGGCTACAGAGCTGGGCGGCAAGGTAGTTGCACTTTCTGACTCTAACGGTTATGTATACGATCCAAACGGCATCAACCTTGATGTTGTTAAGCAGATCAAGGAAGTTGAGAGAGGCAGAATCAAGGAGTATGTAAACAGAGTACAGGGTGCTGAGTACCACGAGGGCTGCAGCGGCATTTGGACTATCAAGTGCGACATCGCTCTCCCATGCGCTACACAGAACGAGATCAACGAAGAGTCAGCTAAGGCTCTCGTAGCTAACGGTGTATTTGCTGTTGCTGAGGGTGCTAATATGCCTTCAACTCCAGAGGCTATCGCTGTATTCCAGAATGCAGGCGTTCTCTTTGGACCAGCAAAGGCTGCTAACGCAGGCGGCGTTGCTACATCAGCTCTTGAGATGTCACAGAACAGCGAGAGACTTTCTTGGACATTCGAGGAAGTTGACGCTAAGCTCAAGAACATCATGACAAACATCTTCCACAACTCATACAATGCAGCTAAGGAGTACGGTCTTGAAGGCAACCTCGTTGCAGGTGCTAACATCGCAGGTTTCCTGAAGGTCGCTGACGCAATGAAGTGGCAGGGTATCGCTTACTAATATAAGCGTATAAACAAAGCTATATACAAAACGGACGGTTTTTATGCCGTCCGTTTTTTGTTATATTTCAAAGACGCACGTGAACGTTCCCACACGTCTATTTGACCTGATTTTCTTTTATTATCCTGCCACGCTCAAAAGCACAAGCATTCTCAAGCGTTGTGCGGCTTATGGCGGCTAGGGCTTCTTCGGTGAAAAAGCCCTGATGAGAGGTGACGATAACGTTAGGAAAAGACAGAAGCCTTGCGGTCACGGAGCTTTCTAGGATATCCTCCTGTCGGTTTTCAAAGACGTTCTCTGTTTCTTCCTCATAAACATCAAGACCCACTCCGTGGAATTTTCTGCTTCTGATACCTTTTATAAGGTCTTCGGTATTCACAAGCGCACCTCGGGAGGTATTTACGAAAACAACATTCTCTTTCATAAGGGAGATAGTTTCAGTATTGATAAGATGATAGCTTGATTCTGTCAGGGGGCAATGGAGCGAGATAAGGTCGCTTTCCCGCAGGACTTCGCTAAGGGGATAATATTTCACAAAATCAAGGTCGGGGTTCTGATAAACGTCATAAGCTATAACACGCATACCAAAGCCGTGGCATATCCTGCACATTGCCGCACCTATCCTGCCTGTGCCTATTATACCAGCGGTCTTGCCATGGAAATCAAGTCCCATAAGACCATTCAGGCTGAAATTGTTCTCTCTTACCTTTATATAGCCCTTGTGTATTCTTCTTGTGACTGCAAGCGCAAGCGCCATAGCGTGTTCTGCCACGGCTTCCGGAGAATACCCAGGCACTCTAAGCACTGTTATGCCGTATTTATCGGCGGCTTTTATATCAACATTATTATAGCCTGCACATCGCATAAGAAGAACCTTTACACCGTGTTCATGGAGCCGTCTAAGCACTGAACCTGTTATCGTTGAGCTTACAAAGGCACACACGCCCTCACAGCCCTCGGCAAGCCTTGCTGTGTCTTCCGTCAAGTCAGCTTCAAGGTAGATGCTTTCTATATCGGGATAGTTTTTTCGCTGCTTTTCAAATGAATCTATATCATACTGCTTTGCGTCATAGAATATTATTTTCATGAAAACTCCTCCAAATTTTAAAGTATTTCATTTTACGCTTGTATTTTTTGCAGCTGTTTATAAAAATATACGGTTTTTGCCTTAATAAGATAAAATTATCAAAGGTTGACAATTGTGCGTAAATAGGATATAATATAGGTGTCGGTATGTAAAAATATACTTTAAATATACTTTAAATGCCTGTTTTCTACAGAAAGGATATGATGCCAATGTCACAATTTTCGGAACTTCTCAGAGAATACATAAAGAAAAAAGATATTACTATAAAAGCCCTTGCCGAAAAATGTGGTATCGACAGAACATATCTTCATAAGATACTCAAAGGGGAAAGGAAAGTGCCAAGCGTAGATTTTGTAGAAAATATAAGCTTGCAGCTCATGCTTTCCACAGAGGATAAAAGCAGGCTCATGGAGCTTTATAACATTTCTGAGATGGGGGAAGATGTCTACAATCGCCGCAAGCAGGTGTCAAAGATAATACACGATATGGCAAACACCAACATGGAAGATCCTGACGCTCTGACTTTCAAGACAGAAGTTGATATTGACTCTGTGCCTGAGATATCCATCTACACCGACAAACGTGAGCTTAGAAAAAACCTGCAGGTGCTTATATGCAGCGATGTTCATAATGGTTCTGACATTCAGGTCATCGCTCAGCCAACAGAGTTTCTTACCAATCTGCTGTCCATTGCCGCAGAAGGCAGCGAGTCTACCATAAACCATCTGTTCTTCTTTGACAACACCTCATACGAAAAAAACACCGCAAAATACAATCTGGATATTTTTCCGTTCATATGTCACCTTGCACAAAAGCATGAAAAATATGAGGCTTTTTATTATTATGAGGGTGCGTCGGCATATTTCAACTCCACGAACATCATGCCAAACATAATGATAACGAATAATTTTCTGATCAGAACAGACAGCGATTATTGTGAGGGCGTTATATACAGATCTAAGCCTATGGTAGAATTTTATATGCGGCAGTTTGAAAAGTTCAAGACAAAATGTGCAAAGCTTCTCGACCACGCCGTGAATATTCTGGAATATGTTTACTTTTGGTACGATGACAACGCAAATTTCATCGGCGTAGATTTTCAGCCATGCACCATGCTTTGTCTTACAGAGGATATATACAACGCCCATGCACTTTTGCCAGCTGACGCAAAGGAATTTGTAAAAGCAAAGCTCACCATGGGCAAGAAGGCTCTTTCTGAACACAAATTTGTAAATCTGTTCAGTGAAAAGGGTCTTGCAGAGTTTATGACGACGGGAGAGATTTTTGAGCTTCCGAGAAATTCATATACTTTTCCCACTCTTGCAGAACGCAAGATAATGCTTCAGATAATGATATCGCTTTGTGAAAACGGCATGGCAGACTACAGGATAATAAAGAACGACTATTTTGCGGTGTCGAAAAATCTTTGTATCAACATTTCTGACAACACAAGTCTTAACATCATTGCCAGAAACAACTGCTTCTCTGATTTTTCTTATTTGAAGATAAGCGAAACGAGCCTTGTTCAGGCTTTCTGGGATTATTTTCAGCACTTTATAGATTCTGACGCTGTTTGCTCACATGAAGAAACTATCGAGATACTCAGGTCTTATTTGTAAAAAATGGGCGACCAAAAGCCGCCCACTGTAATGATATTATTTAAGCTGTTCACGCATTAAAGTGAGCAGCTTTTTTTCATGCCTTGACACCTGCACCTGTGACATACCAAGTTGTTTTGCCGTTTCCATTTGAGTTTTATTCTGAAAATATCTCAGGTATATAAGCTTTCTATCCTCCGCTTCAAGGGAAGCTATGACCTGACGGAGAGAGAGCCTGTCAGCAATTTCTATGTCAGGAGCATCAACAGGGATATCTATTTGTCCGTGGCGGTCGTCTTCATCTGAGCTTTCAGTAAGACTAACAGGGGGCAGAGCGACGTTCATGGCCAGAGTAACGGCTTCTTCGCTTTCTCCTGACAGCTCACAAAGCTCGCTTACTGTAGGTTCTCTTCCCTGCTGTATGGAAAATCGCTCACGCTCTCTTACAAGGCGCATGGAAAGCTCTTTTATGCTCCGTGACACTTTTATCGTGCCACCGTCACGGAAAAGCCTTTTTATCTCCCCTAATATCACTGGCACTGCATAGGTGGAGAATTTCACACCACGGTCGCTGTCAAAGGCTTTCGCAGCTTTTACAAGACCTATACAGCCTGCACCGTAGAGGTCGTCATACTCTATGCCACGGTTGCGGAAGCGGTTTGCGCACAGGTGAACAAGCCCCAGATTTTCTTCTGCAAGAGGGGTCTCGACTATGCTGCTCATTTTATACTCTTTCTTTCAAGGTTTTTTCAAGGATAAGGGTAGTTCCTTCTCCAAGCTTGCTGCGCACCTTCACTTTATCCATAAAGCTTTCCATGACCGCAAAGCCAAGGCCTGCTCTTTCCTCCTCAGGTGCAGTGGTGAAAAGCGGCTGCATAGCCTGCTCGATATCAGCGATACCGCAGCCCTTATCCCTTATTTTTATGTAGACGTGTCTGTTCTCGAATATCCTTATTTGCATGAATATCTCCCCTAGGGTGTTTCGGTATCCGTGGACAATGGCGTTTGTGACTCCCTCTGACACTGCGGTCTTGACATCTGCAAGCTCGTCGATCTGAGGGTCAAGCTGAGTAAGGAAACCGCTGACTGCAACTCTAGCAAAGCGCTCATTTTCAGAATAGCTGGGAAAACTGACTTTCATTTCATTAAGGGGTTTTCGTTTCAATTTTATCACTCTCCTTTGTTTTGTCATCGGGGCTTTCATTCTGTTCCTGAGCTGCTTTCTTCTCTTGTATATACGGGGTCATATCCGTGACTATCTTTGTGAGTCTGTGCATACCTGCAAGCTGCAAGACCTTTCGGATATAAGCAGGAGGCGACGCCACTATCACCTCGCCACCCATTTCTGACATTATCCTGTATCTGCCCATAACAAGTCCGATGCCTGAGCTATCCATAAAAGTCACCTGAGAATAGTCGAGGATAAGGGTAAGAGGGTTATGGCTTCTAATGGCTTTATCTATCTCTCCCCTGAAATATTTCGCTGTATGGTGGTCGATATCGCCGCATATCTCTGCCACAAGAGTTCTGGCTGACGGATAGTTTTTTATCTCCACATTCATGCTTTATCATTCCTTTCATTTTTTCGTTTTATCCGCTGAAAATATATTATCACTTACAGTGGGATTTTTTTGTCGCATTATCGTATGGGTGAAAAAAGCAGGAACACACTTTTTTGTGTGTCCCTGCCTAGGAAAATTATTATGTTCTATGCTTATGTATTAAAGTCCGTTAGGATTATTCTTAATGAAGTTCCAGCTATCTGCTGTCATTTCATCAAGACCATATTGTGCTTCCCAGCCAAAGACCTTCTTTGCCTTTGCTGTATCAGCATAGCAGGTTGCGATGTCGCCTGCACGTCTTGGCTTTACTACATATGGGAGCTTCTTTCCGCAGGCTTTTTCAAAGCTGTGAAGAACGTCATAAACGCTTGAGCCTTTTCCTGTGCCGAGGTTTACGGCTTCAACACCCTTGTTTTCCATTACATACTTGACTGCGCAAAGGTGACCCTTAGCAAGGTCAACAACGTGGATATAATCTCTTACACCTGTTCCGTCAGGAGTATCGTAATCGTCACCAAACACACCGAGCTTTTCAAGCTTTCCTACTGCTACCTGACAGATGTAAGGAAGCAGATTGTTTGGTATACCGTTAGGGTCTTCGCCGATAAGACCGCTCTTATGTGCGCCGATAGGGTTGAAGTATCTCAGAAGTGAAACTGACCAATCGTTGTCGGAAACATAAACATCTCTCAGTATCTGCTCTATCATTACCTTTGTATAGCCATAAGGGTTTGTTGCTGATGTAGGCATATCCTCCGTATATGGAGCTTTGTTTACAGGGCCGTAAACTGTTGCGGAAGATGAGAAAACTATCTTCTTACAGCCGTATTTTCTCATTGCCTTGATAAGCATGAGAGTGCCTGTGATGTTGTTGTGGTAATATTCAACAGGCTTCTGAACAGATTCGCCAACCGCTTTAAGACCTGCAAAATGTATAACAGCGTCTATCTTGTTCTCTTCAAATATCTTTTCGAGCGCCGCAAGGTCAAGAAGATCTGCCTCATAAAAAGCAAAGTCCTTGCCTGTTATCTTCTTTATTCTGTTAAGAGCCTCCGGCTTTGAGTTTGAAAAGTTATCAACTATAACTACTTCATAGCCTGCTTCAAGAAGCTCAACGCAGGTGTGGCTTCCGATAAATCCTGCTCCGCCTGTAACGAGTATTTTTGCCATATTCTTTACCTCCCAAATATGTCAGGTTTTTTCTTACACTTACATTATACCATATTTTCACGTTTTTGCAATACCATTTTTGTTTCAAACACATGGATTTTTGTTGCAAAGAGAATAAAAATATGCTATCATATCTATAACAGATCATCTCACAGAAAGGATCACACAGAATGAATACAGACCGCCATTCCTTTAAATCAGACCAGACGGACGCACTTTCGCTGTCAGTATACAACGTGGGCTATGAAAAATGTCAGGGGCTTCACAGTTGGGGAAGCGGCGTTCGTGACCATTATCTTATCCACCACATCATAAGTGGCAAGGGCGTATACAAAACACCGCAGGGAGAGTATCACCTTAGCGCAGGGGACACTTTTCTCATTTACCCCTACACTGTTATAACATACACTGCAGACAAGAACGACCCATGGGAATACTACTGGGCAGGTTTCAACGGCTCTGACGCTGAATTTATCCTTGATCGTGCAGGCTTCACAAGAGAGTGTCCCGTTATCTCTGCAGACTTTGGAAGCGAGCTTAAAGACAGTCTTGAACGCATTTATCGTCTTAGTGGAAACAGAAGCTCAGACCTTGTGAAAATGACAGGTCAGCTTTACATCACACTGGGCATTCTTATGGAACGCTCGGGAAGTCAAAGCCGTTCAGGGAGCACCGCAAAGGGATATGTCACAAAGGCGAAAAACTACATTGCACACAACTACACCCTTGGGATAGGGGTCGAGAATGCCACCGATTTCGTTGGCGTGAGCCGTGCCACGCTATATCGAGCTTTCATGGAATATGAGGGGCTTTCTCCTGCACAGTATATAACTGATTTCCGTGTGAACGCCGCCTGCCGTTTGCTGGAAGAAACTGAGCTTCCTGTGTCGGCTGTGGCAAGGTCGGTAGGGTATAATGACAGCCTTTATTTTTCAAGGATATTCCACAAGACAAAGGGTGTGTCACCTACGGAATACAGGGCTGACGCTTTGTGTACAAAAGGTGAAATCAAGGCGTTTTCGGTTGACAAGGGTATATAAATGAGATATAATAAATAGGTATAATCAGCTACGAAAGGGTCTTAAACAATGAATTTCTTTATGGTCGGCTCGTTTTTCATGCTTTTCATGCTAAACGCAGGCTGGACTTCTAATTACGTTATAAAGCTTGTAGGCTTTTTATTTTTCGCAGTTGGAACGGCTGAGGCTGAAGAACGCACTGACGCTTTCGCACATCTTAAAAAGCCTGCTTACACTTCTTCCGCTATGTGCGCTCTTGCGGTGGTATGTCAGTTTCTATTGAAGCTTCTCTCCCCTGCGGCAATGGCGGCGAACGTTATAAGCATTTTGCTGTCGGCGGCAACTGTCTATATGTCACTGAACCTTATGAGAATGTTCCTTGTGGCGCTTGACAGCCACAGAGAGCTTGTGGAAGACGTTTCAAACATTGTAAGGCTTCAGGGCAGTTTCAACAAGCTTGCTCTTACGACGTTTATTTACTTTGGGGGCGACCTGCTCAACAGGCTAATACCAATAGAGTTCGTCACCACCCTTGCAGGCGTTATTGCGGCAATAGCAAAGATACTTGTGTATATTTTCCTGCTCATCATGCTTTACAACTTCAACAAGCTGAGGACAGATTATGAAAAACGCCGTGAAAGAGAAAACAAATAAGGATATTTCAAGAACGTCATGTTCACAAATGGCGTTCTGTTTTGTGTATAAAGGCAACAAAGAATAGGAGAACGAAAAATGCTATCAATAATAATACCAAGCTATAACGAGGAGGGCAACGTTGCAAAATGTGCTTCTGTTGTTTCAAAGCTTCTCAGCGAAAACGGTATAGACTATGAGCTTGTTTTTGTAAACGACGGCTCAAAGGACAGAACATGGGACATAATCTCAAACCTTGCACGCAATGACGAGCATATCGTGGGCGTGAATTTTTCAAGGAACTTCGGCAAGGAGAGCGCAATTTTTGCAGGACTTGAAACTGCAAAGGGTGACGCTTGCGTTCTGCTGGACTGTGATTTGCAGTTCCCGCCTGAGGTCATAATCGAGATGTACAACATCTGGAAAAACAATGACGTTGACATTGTTGAGGGCAGAAAAAATTCCCGTGGAAAGGAAAACCCTGTATACAAATTTTTCTCTCTGTGGTTTTACAAGATGATAAACAAGTCAAGCGGACTCGACATGGAAGCGGCTTCCGATTTCAAGCTTCTTGACAGGGCTGTGGTAGATTCACTGAATGCAATGCCTGAAAGACTGACGTTTTTCAGAGCAATGTCAAGCTGGGTAGGCTACAAAACGGAGCGTGTATATTTTGACGTTGCTGACAGAGAAATAGGCGAATCAAAGTGGTCTGTAAAGGGGCTTTTCAAATTCGCCATAAACAGCATAACCTCTTTTACCTCTGCGCCTTTGCAGATAGTGACAGTATGCGGTGTTATAACGTTTATTTTCTCTGTCATACTGGGACTTCACACCCTTATCAAAAAGCTTATCGGTGCGTCGGCGGTAGGATTTTCAACTGTCATAATCCTACAGCTTCTCACATCGAGTATAATAATGTTCAGTCTTGGAATAATAGGCTTTTATCTCTCAAAGATATACGAGGAGATAAAACAGCGACCTAGATACATAATCCGTGATATCATAAGAAAAGACGACGAGGAGAAAAAGAATGGAAAAGACTAAAACATCTCCCCTTTCATTTATAAAAAAATGGTGCTATGATAAGCGGCTGTACTTTTTTGTGTTCTTTCTGCCTGTGGCAATAATGTTTTCTGCCTATGCGTTTTTCAAAATACACCCTATAGGCGACAGCTCGGTGCTTGTGCTTGATTTGAACGGTCAGTATGTTTACTACTACGAGCAGTTCCGTGACGCTTTCCATGGCAACGGCAGTTTTATCTACAACTGGTCACGAAACCTCAGCGGAGAAATGTTCGGTGTGTTTGCATATTATCTTGCAAGTCCTTTTATGCTGATACTTGTGCTGCTGCCGAGAACGATGATGGCGACCTCTATCCTTATTTTACAGCTTGCAAAGATAGGCACGGCGGCTGTGACGTTCATGTTCTTCTTAAAAAAGATATCAGTGCAGAAGCCTAAGACTATCTCACTTATCATATTCCCTACCATGTATGCTCTTATGTCATACATGGTGGTACAACTTATGGACCCTATGTGGCTTGACGGACTTATCTATCTGCCGCTTATATGCTGGGGCGTTCACAGGCTCGTTGATGAGGGCAAGCTTGTACCTTATATAGTGCCGCTGGCGCTTATGTTCATTGCACATTTCTACATCGGCTATATGGTGGGAATTTTCACGTTTTTCTACTTCTGTTGGTACTGCCTTTCAAGAGAGGGCAGGATATTACCAAAAAAGTTCTTCTCACGCTGTGTAGCTTTCGGTATCGGCACGCTTGTTGCGCTTATGTGTGCGGCGTTCGTTCTTATAACCGTTTACAATTCTTTGAAGCTTGGCAAGTTTGAGTTCACTGACCCTGATTTCTCACTTGCAACGCAATTTGATTTTCTTACGTTCATAACAAAGCTTTTCCCAATGTCATATGACACTGTTTACCCTGAGGGTATGCCTATGATATACTGCGGAACGGCTGTATTGATACTTGTTCCGCTGTTCTTTATGAACGACAGGATAACAATGAAAGAAAAGACCTCCACAGGTCTGCTCACTTTCCTGCTTGTTATATTAATGTATATAAAGCCTGCGGACATGGCAATGCACGGCTTCCAAGTGCCGAACTGGCTGCCTTACAGATACTCTTTCATATTCTCATTCCTGATGATAGTAATGGCATTCAGGGCGTTTGAAAACCTCGAGGGCGTTACGGCAAAGAACATCGGCGGAATTTTCTTCGGACTTATGGTATTCCTCTTTTGGTGTGAGCGTGAGAACTACTCTCACTTCCAGCTTTTTGAAACAAAGACAAGTGAAACAGGCGACACCACAAACGTTATACAAGGCATATGGGTATCCATGATAGCGCTGGCGGCATATTTCGCACTTATCTATCTTATCAAGAAATATCCAAAATCAAAGGCTGTTTGTATCGTAATGGTAGGCGTTCTTGCGGTTGAGCTTTTTGCAAACAGCGCCGACACTATCGACAAGATAGACACTGACGTTGCATACAGCAAATACACCTCTTATGAACCTTACATGACGCAGACGAGAAACGCTGTGTCAATGATGAAGGAATATGACCCGTCGCTTTTCTACCGCATGGAGGCAACTTTCCACAGAACCGTAAACGACCCTATCGGAACAGGCTACAAAGGCATTTCACATTCAAGCTCAACGATGAACGCACCTGCCCTTATGATGCTCCACAAGCTTGGCTATGCTTACGGCGGACACTACACAAAATATGACGGCACAACTTTCATGACGGACGCTCTGTTTGACATAAAATATCTTATGGACAAAACGGGCAACACCTCTTTTGTAGGCACAAGAGTTAAAGTCCCTGAGGAATACAAGCTCACTACAGAATACACTGAAGGCGACGCAACATATAAATTCTACAACAATCCTAACGCTCTTGGACTTGGCATGGTATCTTCGCCTAGTATTGAGGACGTGTCACTTTCTGAAGATAATCCTTTTGAAAATCAGAACATGGTATTCAACACCCTCGCAGGCACAACAAAGGATTATTTCACAAAGATACCTGTTATAAACAGCGAAATGGAGAACGTTTCTACATCTCAGCTCACTGACGGACACACGAAATACTTCCCTACAGACACTTCAATTGCAGAATGTCACATTGACTATGTTGTGAAAATGGATAAGGACTCATATCTTTATATGTATCTTCCAACCAAATATGAGCGTTCCTGCAACGTGTGGATACAGGACGAGGACGATTATATGGACGGCTCTGAGCCTATGGAATATGCAGGTCAGTTCTTTGTGGGCGACAATTATTCCATTATGAACCTTGGCAAATTCTATGAGGGTCAGGAGCTTCGCATACGCATAACGGTGGCAAATGACGATAACGAAGCTTACTGGAAAGACCAGCTTTTCTACACCTTCGATTATGACAGCTTTGCACAGACCTGCGCTGATATGCAGAAAAATGTGCTTGAGGTCACAAGCTTTAAGGACACTTATCTTGAGGGCACTGTTAATGCTGAAAATGACGGCTCTGTACTGTTCACAACCATACCATATGAAAACGGCTGGACTATCACTGTGAACGGCAAAAAGGTGACGGCTGAAAAATCTCTTGACAGCCTTATAACTATCCCTTTGGAGCAGGGTGAAAACAAGATAACAATGAAGTTCTCCCCTGACTATTGGAAGGTATCTCTTATCATAACGGGCTTTGGTGTTGCCCTGCTGGTGCTTATATTCCTGTTTGAATATAAGCGTGGAAAAGTCATGAAAAAGGTGCTTGCAAAAGCTAACTTTACGGCTGAGAGCAGTGAGAAAGCCACAACCCCTGTGATAAATGACACAACTGATACAACTGACGAGCCTCTGAGGATATACCGACCTGACAATGATGATGACGAAAAGCTTCGGCACATAAACGAGATGATGAAAAATATTCTCGGTGAGGACGAGGATAGCGGCAAAAACGATAAATAGCGACGAAAGCTGCGAAAAAAATCTATTGACAAGACTTTTATAAAATAGTATTATAATAGGGACGGAAATTCTATCCGCCCCTATTTTTTCGGACAGCGGATAAAGACTTCACAAATGAAAGGAATAATCAAAATGGCAAAAAAGATCTACACCAAGAAGCTTACATATGCAGGAATGTCCCTGTGTCTGCTGAGTTTTTTCGCATTCATTCTCTCGGCAGCAGGCGCTCTTGCTGACCCTGTGGGAAAGCTCGTTTACAACAACGTTTTCACAAACAAGATAGACGTTTTGTTCACCCCTGACATTTTCGCTTATGTGAACACCTATGGTCTTTCATGCGCACTGGCCATATTCAGCCTTGTGGCGTTTTTCACATCTGCAAGAGCAAAGGGCAAGAAAAAGCTTGATGGTGCATTCGCAGGCTTTCTTATCCTTTTCCCGCTTGTTGTGATGATAACAAAGGGCATAATGATATACTATGTTACTGTAAAAGGTCACTTCTCAAACGCTATAACAATGGGCTATGACAATGACAAGTTCAGGGTAGCCCTTTCACTTGCTGATGATGTTCTGCCATTTATTGCGGCTTTCCTGCTTTTTATCGGTGGACTTGTTATTGCAGGCAGACTTATGGGCGAAGATTTCGCCGTTGAGATACCTGTTGCCGCAAAGACGCCTGACAATGCCCCTGCGCCTATCCCAATGACTACACCGCAAGAACAGAGTTTTGCTCAGCCTGATATGTCACAGTTCAGAAAGCCCGACAATGCCGAGCCTGTTATGTCACAGAGTGTAGTTGAGCCTGAGATACCACAACAGACAGAGCCTATAGAACCACCTACAGAAACGGCTGAACAGCCTGTTGAGCAGACCGCACCTGAAAAGTGTCCTCACTGCGGCTCAGAGCTGAAGAGCGGAGCCAAATTTTGCAGCGTTTGCGGAAACAAGGTCTAAAAAGCTACACCAATACACTTCCATAAAAAATACGGCATATGCCACTTTTTCGGTGACATATGCCGTGTTTAATTTTTACTGTTCTGATACGCTGGGGCTTACAAGACCATGCTTTACTCGGTCACGGACCTCCGCTCTCTTTGCGTCGTTAAATCTGTCGAGAGTTCCAACAAGATAGCCTGTTATTCTTCTTATACGCTGAAAAGGCACGTCTGCAAAGTGATAATCAACGTCAACAAAGTCGCCGTCTATTTTTAGGTCGATAGTCTGGATAGTCTTTTCAGGGTAAAGCTTCTGCGCCCTGTCAATATATGAATTTATCTCTGCCTGGGACATCTCCCCGCCTGTTACGTTCACATTTACCATTTTACATTACCTCCATTTTTCTTTGTTATACATATTGTTGCCACAATAAAAGGATACCACAATATCTTGTATTTGTCAATAGTTAATACCTACAAAGCACATGAGTATATTTTGTAGGGTATGCCTGCATGGTCAGCCTTTCATTTCTTCTCTTATGCCTCGCCAATCGGGACAGAACTTGCCCACCAAAGCCCAGAAATCCTTGCTGTGATCCATAAAGACCAAGTGGCAAAGCTCGTGGAGGCAGACGTAATCAATGCACTCTCTGCGGAAAACGATAAGCTTTGAGTTTATGGAAATATGCCTGTTTGAGATACATCTTCCCCAGCTTGCTGTCAGCGGTTTTATTGTGACCTTTTCAGGCACAAGCCCTGTGGAGGCAGACATTTTCTGCATACTTTTTGTTATCTCCGCCACTGTGAGATCGTTTATGAACTTGGTGGTCTGCTCTTTTACATAGGTCTGGTCGCTGGTCTTGTTCACGGCAATGAGAAGCTTGCCATCCTCTATCTTGGGAGAAAAATACTTATCGGCTTGAACAAGGGTCAGGGTAAGCTCGTTCCCCAAAAGTCTGAGCCTTTCGCCATGGCAGAAATCTTTCGGCAGACCCACCGCCACCTTGTCTTTTTGCTCCTTTATCCAGCCCAGATTGTTATTAATAAAGCTTTCAAGCTGCTGCTTTGAACAGCCGTAAGGCACACGCACTGTCAAAGTGCCGTCACGCATACCCATATTAAGGCGACTTCTTTTGGCAACGTCAAGGATAAAGTCTATGCGCTCTCCGTTTTTATCCTCAATAAAAGTATTATATTTCGGCACTTCAAAGCCCCCATATCCAACAGCGCCGCACATTCTTTTGTGCGGCGCTGTATTTTTTACCACTGTACTGCTATAGAGCTGTCTGTTGTAAGATAATCCTTATAAATATATCCTGTGAGTGGACCGTCTATGTTCATGAAATTTATCTTCACATATCCGTTATCCTCATATTCAAGAACGTTTACCTGAACGCCCGGTGACATACAAACGATATTCTCAGCGTCATTATCAGGTGCCACGTGAAGATAAGCATACTCTGTGACATACATTACTTCAAGCACATCTGTCTGGCTAGACTCGTCGCTGGACACATCTGTTACCGCACCGCTTTCGTCCACACTGCTGTTATCAGTAACTGACGTATCCGCAGGGGCGGTGCTGTTCACTGGCTCAGCCACAGACTCATTTGTATTTATGGTGGCAGTATTTATTCCCTTTGGCACTTCTGAACTATTACTTGCAAAAAGCCCCTTGGCAAGCAGAAGTATCACGCACAGCACAAATATGCCCACAACTATTATTGCGACAACGCTCGCCGTATTTCCCGAAGCCTTGCGGGAAACGTTATTCTTGTTATTATCCATATATTGCACGGCACAAGCCGTCACATTTCGCCTCCTTTTGCAGGAACACACCTGCACACCTGCAAACAAAGCACAGGTACATAAACATATTATAATATTTTTTATCATCAATGTCAATGACAGTTTAATTACAATATTGTCACATTTCACTCTTCAAGCCCTCTTCTTGAGATATTTGCCATATTTACACCGATATTTTGACATTATAGCCAAATAGACGTTTACTAATTTGATTAAAATACATATTAACAGAATCAGCAAAATATGATATAATGAGCTTTAAGGGCGTGCCTTGGGAGGCGTTGCCCTTATAGTATAAAAGCAAGGGGGGCAGGAAGTTGCATAAAAAAATTATCTGCGGTGCATTGTCTGCTGCAATGTTCCTGACCCTTTTTTCAGCCTGTGGTCGATCTGAAGAGAGCGTGGTCAATACTAAAAACTCCTCGTTTATCGAACAAGAGGAAGTCGTTGACAGCCCTGCAAAGATATTTTTCTCAGCATGGAACGGCAGTGAGATAACCGCTGACACGGCTAAAGAGCATGGTATGATTTTCATGGACTCTTCGGAAGAAAGCGATATGCGCTGGGCTGAGTTCTGTGAGTGCGTAAAAAGCGGCACTGAGGCTGAGATAACAGTATGCACAAGCACGCAGGTGATACATGCTGAAAGCTCTTTGGAGGGGGACAGCGGTGTTCTTACCATAGAATCTGAGGACTTTTCTGAGGGCAGCATGAAGCTTTTCTCAAAAAAGCTTTCTGCCGACAGCCTTTACAGCGTTTGTGAAAACGGCTTGACGGTATATTACGCCGGAAGCAACAAGCTTTATCAGACAGAGAATGTAACAAGTGAGCTTACAGACGTTCCTTTTGAGCAAAAGATATACAAGTGCAGCAGTGAAGCCAACATGACATTCCCCTATCAAAAAATGTTTTCAAATTATGATGATTTCAGTGAATATTATTTGAAATACAATGGTGAGCTGCAAATTCAGGAAATGAAAAAGGATATGGAAGCTTTTGAAAACGAAGGCGGCTTCAACAACCATGTTATTTTTCTAAAAGGAGAGCTTTCGGGATATGAGCATATCGACTACAAAGCAGTAAGGGCGGTCAAGGACAAGGATTCCCTTTTCATATATGTGGCTAAAGAGATACCCGAGAACAAGGCAGGGGCGACTTCAAAACGTCAGATAACTGTCACAGTGCCGTCAGAGTATCTTGATGAGATAAGCCCCAAAAACATAAAATGGATAGTTTTCACACAAGAGTGACAAGAGGCGGACAAGGTGTCTGCCTTTTTTTATTCTGAAAGTTGACAGATAAAAGCATTAGTATTATAATAAGGTCAACACCTCATAAGGAGATATTTATATGAAGCTTTTTTACCCTGAGATATTTGATAAATTTGTCTGTACAGGCTCGCAGTGTTCTGACAACTGCTGTATGACCGATTGGGATATCGAGATAGACGAGGACACCTACGGCTTTTACAAAAAGCTTGACAATGATATAGGCAGGAAGTTTGTGAACTCAGTTACGGAAGACGAGGGCGTGAAATATCTTGTCCACTGTGACGGCAAATGCCCTATGCTCAACGAAAAGGGGCTTTGCTCTGTTCAGCTTGCTTACGGTGAGGAAAACATCTCAGACATATGCCGTGAACACCCGAGGTTTTACGAGTGGTTTGGAGATTACAAGGAGGCAGGCGTGGGACTTGCCTGCGAAGAAGCTGTGAGAATGTATCTTTCTGATGATGAGCCTGTGAGATTTTTTACCAAAGAGATAGATGAAGAGCCTGACGACCTTGAGTTCGATCCCCAGCTTCTTGAAACCATGCTTTTTGCACGAACGGCTTTCATTGACCTGCTTCAAAACAGGGAATATTCTCTCCATGACAGACTTGTGAACGTTCTTTCAGCAACAGCGGAGATACAATATGCTCTTGACGAAGAGGATACAGAGGAGATAAAAGCCATTGCCCAGAAGCTTCCCCCCCCTGAGATAATTGCAGAGCGTGTGGAGAACTTGAAAAAAGCTTTGCCTGAAAAGCCTTTGGAAAATGCCGAAAATATGCTTTTGTATCTTGAACGTCTTGACTTTATAGGCGACATTCTCCCACAGCAGATAAAAGACGCAAGCCGCTTTGTGAAAAAGCTTTCCGCACCCTTAAAGGCTCAGACGAGCGGTGAGTACGAAAAGCTTGCGGTGTATTTTGTATACAGATATTTTCTTAAAGCTGTGAGAGATTTCGACCTGCTGTCAAAAATAAAGGCTATGATAGTGTTCGTTTTTGCCGCAGAGGTCATAAACCTCAGTCGTGAGCAGGACGCTCCCGCACGCTTTGAAACCGTCAAGGAGCTTTGCAAGGAGATAGAATACTCAGGTGACAACATGGACAGGATATATGACGACAGCTATCTTTCAGATATTTTCTCCGATACTTCTATGCTTGCACTTCTTGAATGGACGCTTTAGAGAAGAAGGTAACCAAGCGCCAGAAGAAGCTTTATGTCTGCACCCTGCTTGTATAATATGTAAATAAGCAGACCGATAAGGGCTTTTTCCTCGTCTATCTTTATATCGCCTAAATTCCCTCCAAGCAGACCGCTCAAAAGCGAACTGCTCTGAGGGGCTTTTTGTGGGCTATGAGCATTCTGAGTGCGAGGGATTTCCTCTGCTTTAGGTGGTGCAGGCTCGCTATTAGGGCTTGCGCCCACAATGCTTCGTGAACGCCTTTGCATTTCTCTCACACGGCGAATGGCTTCCTCCTGCATGGTGGTGAAATTATTGTCATCAGAATAAGCCAAGCAGATCACCTCCCAGAAGCCCGCTTTCTTTCAGTGCGGGATAGACCGCAAAAAGCTTGAATATTTTTATGAGCCTGTCTATTTTCGCCTGATTTTCTTCTTTCAGCAGAGGTCGCAGAGCAAGAAGAAGCTGGATATTTTTATCGGGTTTTGAAGCCGACTGCATAATGCTTTGTATCTTCATAAGCTTTGCAATATCAAGACCCCCTGCCTGTGTCGCTTGCGCAGGCTTGCTTTCCGCAGGTGGAGAAACGCCGCCCAGGCTTTGGAGAAGCTGAGAAAAGTCCATGTTCTGAGGGCTTTGTGGAGCTTCGCTCTGACCGCCCTGTTCTCCCTGTCCGACGTTATCCGCCGTGAGCATATCCGCAAGCTCCTTTATCTGCTTCATGCTTTCCTCGTCATTAAGCACATTCTGTATTTTGTTCATCAGATCGTCCAATTATTTCACCGCCTGTTCAAGCTTTTGCCCTGTAAAATACTATTTTCCCTGAAGCTTTTTGAATATCGCCCTTGCCTGTGGTGAGGACAATATTTTTTCGGCAGTTTTCGGATCTGACAAAGCCTTTTGAAGCATCATAGCCTCGTTTTGTGGCATACCCTGAAGCGCCCTGTCATAAACACCGCTTTCAAGCTGACCTTTCAGCACATCAGGAGTAGTGCCTAGCTTTCTTGAAGCCACTGCAAGAAGCGCCTGCATGGCTTTTGGATCCATAGAATTGAAGCTGTTTTTTGCGCTCATAAAAAATTCTCCTTTTTTCTATAGTATTTATAAATATTTATGTTATAATATTGCTTGTTATAACTGGTAAAGGGGTGTAACTATGAGAATAATCGTTTTTTCGGATACTCATGGAAATTATTCTGCAATGCACAAAATATTCAAGAGAAACGGCGACGCTGACCTGTTTATTTTTCTTGGTGACGGCGAACGTGACCTTGACAGCCTGAGAGTGCAGTATCTTGACAAAAAGATAGTAAACGTATCAGGAAACTGCGACTTTGCTTCGCTCACTCCCGAAAACGACATATACATGACCGATGACGGTATAAAGATATTTTTCACCCATGGCCACAAGTGGGGCGTGAAATACTCTACCGACAGACTTTTTTACAAAGCCAAGGAAATAGGCGCACAGATAGCACTTTTCGGACACACACACTGCCGCTACTATGCCTATGAGGAGGGTATCCACATTTTAAACCCCGGCAGTGCAGGTCAGCCGAGAGACGGCAAGCCTGCAAGCTATGCCTATATCGACATTACAAAGGACGGTGGCATATTCTGTAGTCACGTTGACCTATAATATGCTCAGAGCTTAGATCTTGTTAAACAAAAAGCGGACGAACACTTTTCATGTTCGCCCGCATTTTTATGCTAAAAATTATTCTGATATCTCTTTTCTTACCCTTTCAAGCTCATCAAGGAACATCTGATCTGCATGGCTAAGGCGGTAATTGCTCTGATAGATAAGAACGTCCTTATTGGTCTTTTTGAAGCTATGACAAACTCTTTGCACCAGGCCATAACGCTTCAATATCTCCTTTGGCAGAGGACTTACCCACATGAATGAGTCTGGACAAGCCGAAAGGATATCGAACTGACTTCCTCTCTCATAGACGTAAATATGCCTGCTGTGATTATTAAGCTCAGCGTTTTTCTTCTGATAAGTCGCTGAGATGTTCGGCACGATATTATCCCCATGCAATACCTCTATGTATTTATCAAGGACAGTTTCGTTTATCTCTTTTTCTTTAGCAAGCTGGCTGTTTTCGCTTGTGATAAGTACATAATCGAACTCCCACACGTTATGATATTTCAGATTTTTCTCTTCTATCATAGACATGAAAAAGCTCTCATACGCCACAGGATAACGGATTATACCCATGTTATATTCGCATTCCACCACTGCGTTTATGGCTTCCATGGAGTTTGTTTCCCTTATTTTTGCGTCAAGCTCCACATTCGTGCCTAACTTGTTCACAAAGCAAGTGAAAGCGTGAGTTATATAGCTTGCCCTTGGCAAAAGCAGAGAGAAGTTCACAGCGTTTTCACCATTATCCTTATAAAGGCTCTCCATTTTATCCATTTGCACAAGTATGGCCTTTGCATACTGCAAGAACTGTTTGCCCTTTTCTGTGGCAACAACACCCTTTGCACTTCTTTTAAAAATCGGTATGCCAACTTCTCTTTCCATTTCCTTTATGGCTTTTGAAAGGTTAGGCTGACCCATATAAAGTGCTGAAGCTGCTTTTGTGATAGACCCAAGTCTTTCGACCTCTACCATATATCTGAGATGAGTTAAATTCATAGTTTCCCCTTCTTTGTTATCGGTATATAAAATTTTAAGGCTGTCATATAATATTATATATGCTTTCTGTCAATTTCATTATAAAGCTTTGTTAAAAACTTGTCAACCACAAGGAGCGTTTTTTAACATTTATTTAACATAAAGCAAAGTCATTTATGTAGGTTTGTCAATCATATTGGACACTATTATTAAGAAATTCGATAGGCGAAAACCATTTGAGGGGACGCATAGGACGGTTGTTTGTTCGACTTAAACGTGCAGCTAGCTGCACGTTTAAGTCGTCGCAGGA
>NZ_JBDGDD010000017.1:0-71949 GCF_040909065.1 Ruminococcus sp. RTP21359st1_H3_RTP21359_211015 | reverse complement strand
ACTTTATTTTATCAGATTTTTGCCTATCTCTCTTTTCTTTTTTCTTAATTTTGTCCAATATCTATTGTAGCACTACATTCATCATGATAATTTGTACAAATTTAGTCTTGCAAAAACGTTTAAAATAGTATATAATATATCTGTTAAAGTAAAGTGTTTTTGTTTATAACATTAAACCAAATATCAAAGAAAGAAACAAATGTATGAAAATAAAAAAAGAAATAAACCTCTTTGCAGGAATGTTCACCGCAGAGGAAATATATCGCTATGGTGATATCATACTGCTGTTAGGTCATATAATATATCTTGTGCTGTTTTATCGGTTCGGAGTATACCAAATGGTATATTACAACTATTTCAGCGTAGCATTCTATGCAGCGATGTATTTCCTGCTTCATTTTAAGAAGATAGGCAAAATGTCATTTACTTACCTTGTGCTTGGCGAGATAATAGTACACGCCTGCATGGGTGCTTATTACATAGGCTGGTCAGCAGGATTTACGCAGATAATGCTGTGTATAATACCTATTCCATTTTTCATTGTACAAAACAGGAAAGCGATACCAT
This sequence comes from Ruminococcus sp. RTP21359st1_H3_RTP21359_211015, assembly GCF_040909065.1. Classification (NCBI taxonomy): domain Bacteria; kingdom Bacillati; phylum Bacillota; class Clostridia; order Eubacteriales; family Oscillospiraceae; genus Ruminococcus; species Ruminococcus sp. RTP21359st1_H3_RTP21359_211015. Next base: position 71,382 of record NZ_JBDGDD010000017.1, on the reverse strand, counting down.
ATATACTTTCGTCCTTTGATGTTGTTGTGTTCATAGTCATGCGTATCATAGTCACAAACAGGGTCGCACCTTACAGCTTTGATACCAACAGAGAGAATATCTTATACATTTACAATACTCTATGCAGCTTTATTATAATTATCTATGTATCTTCCATATACATTTTCACAAATGAGCATAACAAGCGTGAAGCAAAAGCACAGAACGAAAAGCTTCAAAAGCTCGCTACTATCGACCCACTCACTCAGCTTTTCAACCGCCGTGCCATGATGGATTTTATCAAAAAGATAGAAAGCAACAGCCGCAGGACAAACAGCGTATATTCTATGTGTTTGGGCGATATCGATGATTTCAAGCACGTTAATGATACATATGGTCACGAAGTCGGTGACGAGGTTCTTAGAGTGGTATCAGATGTTATAGCTGGAAACGTGCCTAGCGAGGGCTATGTGTGCCGTTGGGGCGGTGAGGAAATACTATTCGTTGTGCCAAATACAGACACAGAAAGCTGTGAGAAGATAGCAAAGAGCATTTGCCAGAAAATACATGAGTGTACATTTAAGGAAAATTCTCGAAGTTTCAATATATCCATGACTTTTGGAGTTTACTCAGTGACTCCGAACGAAAACTATGACGAGGGTATCTCAAAAGTGGATAAGTTGCTATACAAGGGCAAAAATCAGGGCAAAAACTGCGTTGTATCTAAATAAAATCAAGGCAGCCGTGTAGGAAAAACTCCACGGCTGCCATTTTCATGCCTATTTTGCAGAGAGATATCCTCTCATGTCTACAGAAAGGCGTTCCTCAAGACATATAAGCTCCTTGGCAATGTTCTTGGACTTCTCGTCTGCCGCCTTATAATTGTTGAGATATCCAGACAGGGACTTCACGCCCATATTACAGCCGTCTGTTATAAAATCTGCCACAGCGTCGTCACTGCTCTCTGCCGCAAGCTTGAAGTTGGTTTTAAGCCATGCCATGCCCTTTGCCATAGCAGGCGGTTCTTTTCCGCTGTCATGATATGAATTTAAAAGTCCCTGAAGCTTCTCTTGTATCTCCACATGCCCTGCAAGATTTTTCTCTAACGTTCGCTTTAGCTCTCCGTTTGAAGTGTATTTCAGCGAATCCTCAATAGACTACACGCCCATTTTTATTCCTGCATCGCACTCCCTGAGAAGCTTTATTGTATCCTTTTCTATCATCTAAATTCGCTCCTTTCATAATTGCAAATAGTTTTCCACAAAAATTTCTCTTTATGCCTGCATAAATTCAGCAAAACTATTGAAAAATCTTTAAATTTGTGATATAATTTCTTCATGGCTTATGCCTGAAGTATATAAGGGGGTATTTTAAATGGGAGAACACAAACATTACAAAGAGTCGGGCAAATTCAGCCCAGTTGGAGCAGTGCTCATGGTGCTTGCAACGGCAGTATGCGGCGGATTGATTTTCTGGCTCTATCTGCTTTTTGAGGGCTGGTGCACTATCATCTATCTCAACGTTATCGCTGCGATAGCGGTGTCATGCGCACTTGGCTTTGTGGGAGGAAAGATAGTCAGAGCATTCAAAATGCGAAACACAGTTGTGGCAGTTGCCTGTGCAGTGGTGGGCTTTTTATTAGCCTCATATTTTAAATGGGCGCTGTATGATTACAACGATCTGAAAAAATATGGCTATGAGCTTATGGGTGAATACACAGCCTATGATTATTATGACGAGCTGAATATGCTTTTCGATGAAAACACAGACGGCTTCGGTGATTATTATGACTTTTATCACCAGACCAAGGCATATGATCTTTTCAGCAACGATTCAACAGGCGATTTCTCAGACAAGGACATTGCCACCATGCAGAAAAAGTCTGTATGGCAGTTTTTCGAGCTTGACAAGCTTCTTGGCAAGGATAAAAAATCCGCACAGAAAAGCCTTGAAAAGTCATACACCATGAACGCTTACGACTACACTTATGATTACAGAGATTATGATAAAACAGGACTTTTTGACATAATCGCACACCCTTCCGACCTTTGGAATGATATAAAGTCTATCAACAAGGAGGGTCGCTGGTCTTACAAGTCATCACATTCATCAAAAGATAACGGCTCGCTTGTGAACGGCACGATCCTGTGGATAGTATGGGGCAGTGAATTTATCCTTCTGCTGGCTTTCCTTGTGGGCGGTGTGAGAATCAAGTCAAAAGAGCCTTTTATCGAGTCTGAGGACGATTGGGCAGAATACAAAAACCTCAAGGGTGCATACAAATTCATGGTGCCTGAGGACATAAAGTCATTTAAGGTTTCAATGGAGCAAAGCCCTTACACGCTTTTTGATTATCAGACGGCTGTTACTCAATTCCTGCCTACATATATGGTGATAGATTGCTATGTGAGCAAGTCAGGCAATGAGAATTATCTAACAGTTTATCAGCAGACGATCAACCCTAAGAACAAAAATCCTGACACAAAGGTGCTTGTGAAAAATCTCTTTGTTGACGGTGATTTCATGAACAGGCTCTATTCCCTTGCAAATTTTGCTCCGCAAATGCAGGACGTTCAGCAGACACCACAGTAAGGAAAGAATAAAGACATACAAAAAAAACACGGCTGAAAAAAAATATCAGCCGTGTTTTTTATGCCAATTTTTATAGCTTACAGCCAAGCGCCGTAAATAGTTTCCCCTGTAAGCTCACGATATGAGCGCACTCTAAGATCCAGCATATCGGCTCTCGCCTTTGCAATGACCTGTGAAGGTGAATTGTAGTTCACCACTATGGCAGGCTCTCTGTGAGATGTGTGGTCAAGCTTATCCTTGACCGCTTCTGCTACCTCATAGCCCTGTGATTTCATTGTAGGCTTGCCCGTAACGATAGACTTGCGGTTAAGCTCCTGTGGCTTTATGACCATCACATTGTCAGACTTTAGTGTTATGTCAAACTGAAAATCAGCCGAGTCGCAATACTGACCAATGCCTATAACCGTCACCTTTGCAGTTCCAATGTTCACGTTGTCAGAGTAAACTGTTCTGTAATCAACGTCAGGAATAAGCGTTTCTCCGTCTACAAAAACGTCAAATATCTGTGTTCTCTCCTTGCCAGTGTATGACATAGAGCCACGCATATTTGTGGTACAGCCCACAATAGTGAGCTTTGTTTTTATGCTCATATCCGCACTGTCGCTTCCCTCTTGGACACTGTCAACAGTATCAAGAAAAGCTTTCACTTTATAAACATATCTTGTTTTTGGAACAAGTCCATAGTCTGTAAATGAAGTGCCGTCTGTTACAGTAGCTATCTGCTCAAACTCTGCGTCCTCAGCGTCGGTCCTTCTGTAAACATAATAGCCGTCAGCCTGCGACACCTCGTCCCATGTTAAAGTGAGCTTATCAGAGCAGATATCCTGCGACTTTACGTTATCAGGTGCATTCAGAAGCACTGCCGCACTGCCTGTGACGTAAATATCGCCCTTGCTGTTGTCAGCAAAGCTGTTTCCGCTTATTTTAACCTGAGATTTCTTATTAGCTTTTATTCCGTAGCCTTTATTTTTATTGCAGGTGTTGTTGAAAAATTCCACAGAAGCGCTGTTGTCAGCCATAAGACCGCTTAGACCGTTTTCTTCAAGGATATTGTCAGAAGCCTTACCGCTTCCGCCAGTGAATATAAGTCCGTGATTTTTAGACTTCTTAACAGTGTTTTTTCTCACATCTGCCTTAGCTTCTTTGGTTATCTTTATGCCGTTGGAGCCTGCGGAGGTTATAGTATTGCCTGATATGGTATTTTTATCAGAACCGCCTGAAACATAAACTCCCGACACGCCTGGCTTTTTAATGGTATTTGAGCTTACCTCATTGCCTGAACCACCGCTTATATAAACGCTGTTCTGCTTTGTGCCTGTAAGCTTATTCTTGGTCACAGTCACCTGTGACGATTCACTGAGCCATATAAGATCCATGGAATAATTATATCTGTCATAGTCATAGCTTATATCGTTAGAACCTATGAAAATTCCCGAAACGTCCGTGAGCCTTACTGCCGAACCAGCTGTTTTTATAGTGTTGTCTACTATCTTCACGCCCTTTACAGTGTAATTGTAATCAGGGTGTGAGTATGACTTTTCAAGCTTCTTGCCGAATATCTGGATAGCATACGGCTGGGGATAATAATATGTACCCACTACAGTTATGTCGTTGTTTCTTATTATGGTATTGGCATTATCGTCAAGACGATCCTTTATGCCTGCATAGCCTGAATTAGGCACATGGAAATTTGCATTTTCATAATCGGTCATGTACTTGAAATCTATGGCACAGCCAACGTTTTTCATAGTATTGTTTTCAATTATACATTTTTTATGATTAATAAGTACGATAGCTGTTCCGCTCATATTATAAAATGAGTTGCCTGATATAAGTGTATTAGTATAATATACACCAAGACAAGCTGAATGTGAGCCAAGACCTCTTATAAGGTCATGGAATTTGTTGTTTTTTATTACAGCATTGTCGCAAGGGGTATCGTCAAAAGGCTCATACGCCGGAAAAACATCACTGTTACTTATGGTATCTAGCTGTATAGCCTCTTTCTGAGATGTTCCCGTATAGCCGTGAAAATCGCAGTCCTCGATAGTGATGCCCTTTACTCCGCCTATCTCAACATGATGACCATTGTAATTGTTTTTTATCTCAACGTTCTTTATCCAAAGGTTTTTCATGTGACCAAATCTCATATTAGAAAATGGTCTTGAAGTAGGCGAAGGGTTGCCGTCCCAACAGCCTCCTTCGATAACGATATTTCTCTCGCTGCCATATCCACCCGCACCATTTGCCTGAGCGTTCTTTATCATACAGCCCTTGTCAAAATTTCTGACGATAGTCGCTCCGTCCTCAAGATACAGCCAAGTGTTTGAATATATCTCCAAAAGCTTGTCTATCCTGTATTTTCCTTTCGGCACAACGACCTTTATCTGCACAGAGTTGGAGCCGTTGTCAATGGCGTAGTCAAGGGCTTTCTGTATCGCCTTTGAGGAGTCTTTCTTTCCATTTTTGTCTGCGCCGAAGTCAAGCACGTTCACTTCAAGCGCCCCTGAATATCCGCTTATTTCCGCACCGCTGGCTTTTGTGCCGGTGATAGTGGAATAATCATAAGCAAAGCACCTTACTGTCATAAGCATAATGGCGAGTAAACACGCCGCTGCAGAGGCAATAAAGGTGCGAGTGATCTTTGTCAATTCTCATCTGTCCTTTCGTTGTCTTAGGGTTATCGCTGCTCTCTTTTTGTTCTTTTTATCTTTTTAGCAGAACATATTTTACACATATTCAATTATACCAAATCATGCCCCGTTTGTCAACCGAAAAACGTCAAAAAGACGAAAGCAATAACTCACAAAGTCAACACATGATACTTGTGCGTTATCACAACAAAAAAACTGCGGTGAAAAATTTTACCGCAGTTTTTAACAAATATGCCTTTTTATCCTAGCGCCACATCAAGTATCATCATAAGCAAGAAGCCTAGCATTACGCCAACTGTTCCCATGTGACCTTCCCCCAGATGTGCTTCGGGGATAAGCTCCTCCACCACCACATAGAGCATTGCTCCTGCGGCAAAGGCAAGAAGCCACGGAAGAAGCGGTTGGATAGCACCTGCGGCAAGAACGGTGAGAAGTCCGAAAACAGGCTCAACAATTCCAGAAAGAGTGCCAAGGCCGAATGCTTTCGCCCTGCCCATGCCCGATTGCCTCAGCGGCAGTGCGATAGCCGCACCCTCCGGAAAGTTCTGTATTCCCATGCCTATGGCAAGTGCGATAGCAGAAGCCAGCAGTACCGAGCTGTCATTATGTGCCGCCAGTGCAAAGGCAAGACCTACTGCCATGCCCTCCGGGATATTGTGCAGTGTGATAGCGAAAATAAGCATTCCCGAACGCTTTAGCCCCCTGCGGACGCCCTCTTCCCTTTCAGGCTCAGGTAGAAAATAAGGCATTGCCTTGTCAAGCCCCATAAGAAACAGCACGCCTAGCGCAAAGCCGCCTGCGGCAGGTATCCAGCCTATCCTGCCGAGAGCTTCCGCCTCGTTTATGGCAGGGATAAGCAAGCTCCACACGCTTGCGGCTATCATAACGCCTGCGGCAAAGCCTAAAAAGGCTTTCTGCACCTTTTCGCTCTGCCCCTCTTTTCTCATGAAAAAGACCACAGCCGCACCTAACGTCGTCATAGAGAATGTAAAGCCCGTGCCTGCCGCAGCCCAAAGTAGACCATTCATACTATTATGTTTCCTTTCAGACAGTATTATGTCAGATACAATGACATATCTTAGTCTATGAAAAGCCTTTACGCTGTGTGAAAAAGCCTCTGCCGACAAAAAACGTTAAATTTGTCTGAGATTTTCAGAATATGACCCGTCCCAAGTGAATATAATGTTCTCAGCAGGGCATTACAAGCCCTTTACGATCGTATGATCAGTTTATTTTTAGGAGGAAACAGACAAGATGAACACTATGGATCTTAAGCTTAACAGAGAGATGCTGTCAATGACACGGACTATCCTTGACGCCTCCTGCGAGCAGGCTGTGGAAAAGGATTTTCTGCTGCCCGACTATTATCCCGATATTTTCAGGGTACTGAAATGCGTTATCATGCCAACAGTACAGAGCCATTCCATAAACGGCGGAAAGCTCAGCTTTGACATGGCAGTGCTCATAAGAGTGCTTTACATCAGCCAGAATGACAAGCGGATAAACTGCATCGAACAGAAAATGAACTACACAAAGTCTTTCGACCTGCAAGGGGATTGCGGCGACCCTATGATATGGCTCACGCCAAAATGCGATTATGTCAACTGCCGTGTGGTAAATCAGCGCAGACTTGATATCAGGGGTGCTGTGACTATCCACGCAAAGGTGACGGGCGAAGTAACTGTGCCTATAGTCACAGACGCATTCGGCTGCGGCATTCAGCTTAAAAAAGTTGCTGTTACATACCCTGCAAAACGTCTTACCGCTGCAAAGCGTATCACACTAATAGAGGAATTGCAGCTTTCTGCGGCAAAAGCCCCTGTTGGCACTATCCTGCGGACAGATTGCCGCATTATCCCACAGGAACACAAAATGATAGCAGGCAAGCTTGTGACAAAGGGCGACGCTGAGATAATGATGCTTTACTCCTGCGTAACTACCGATGGAGAAGAAACCGCTGAAACAATGCGGTTTACTCTGCCGTTCTCACAGATAATCGACATAGACGGCATTGACGATACTTTCACCGCAGACGTGAGGATAACCCCTGCGGGGTGTGATATCATACCAAAGTCTGACGATTCCGGCACACTTGAATGTGAGCTTGTGCTTCTTGTGAACTGCGTTGCCAAAAAGCTTTCCACCTGTGAGATCGTCACAGACGCATATTCCACCTGCTTTGAGTGCGAGGCTGAAAGGTGTGAAAGCAAGCTTGACAGCGAAAGCATAAAGTTATCTGACAGCCACAGTGTTACTGCAAAGCTTTCCTGCCAGGAGGGCGAGATACGCTGTGTTCACGACAGTTGGGCGACCCTTTCCAATGTGACATCAAGGCTTGACGAGGAAAAGAAAGCCTTTATCATCTCAGGAAGCGTGACGTTCTGTATTATCGGCAGGAACGAGGACGGCACTCCCCTTTATCTTGAAAACGATTCGCCTTTTGAGCATGAGATACCCATTCCGGAGAATGTCAATGGTGAGATATCCATATCCCCTGACCTGTGCATAGAAAACTGCACATACTATCTTGCAGACGAAACAACAGCGGAGCTTAAAGCCGATATCAAGATAGGCGGCGAAATGACTATTCAACAGACAGGGACTATGATATCAGAGCTTAGGGTACTCACAGATAAGCCGAAAGAGAAAAATGACAAATACGCTCTGAAAATATGCTACTGCAATGAGAGCGACGATATCTGGGAGATAGCGAAAAAGTATTCAACTTCCATAACAGCCATACTTGAAGAAAACGAGCTTACCGACGATAAAATATCAAAACAGGGAATGTTGCTTATCCCATTAATGAACTAGGAGGACAGACACATGAAAAACGATATTTACACCGACATTGCCACACGGACGGGGGGCGATATCTATATAGGCGTGGTAGGTCCTGTCCGCACGGGAAAATCCACCTTTATAAAACAGTTCATGGAGCAGTTCGTTATACCGAACATTGAAAGCGACTACCGCAAGGAGCGTGCCATTGACGAACTGCCCCAGTCCTCCGCAGGCAAGACTATCATGACCACAGAGCCTAAGTTCATTCCTGAGGAAGCTGTGAACATCACCCTAGAGGGCGGAGCAAGCTTCAACGTGCGAATGATAGACTGTGTGGGCTACATAATCCCAAGCGCCATAGGCTACATTGAGAATGAAGCCCCGAGAATGGTGGTCACACCGTGGTTTGACACGGAAGTACCTTTCAACATGGCGGCTGAGGTGGGAACGCAAAAGGTCATAACAGAACATTCCACCATAGGTCTTGTGGTGACAACAGACGGAAGTATCACCGACCTGCCCCGTGAAGAATACGAGGAATGTGAGGAGCGTATAATCGACGAGCTGAAGCAGATAGGCAAGCCGTTTGTGGTGCTTATGAACACCACTGAGCCTTACTCTCAGCAGACAAAAGACCTTTGCGAACAGCTTTCTGACAAATATGGCACTACAGTTATGCCTATAAACTGTTTGGAGCTTTCGGAAAAAGAGATAAAAGAGATACTTACGCTTCTGCTATACTCTTTCCCTGTGAAAGAGATAAACATCTCAATGCCCTCATGGATAAACTCTCTTGACAAGGGTCACTGGCTGAAAGAAGCGGTTTTCGGACATATCAAGGAAGCGGCTTCGGCTGTGACAAATCTTCGTGACATTTCAGACTGTGCCGAAAAGATATGCTGCTGTGAGCAGGTATCATCAGGCTCGGTGGCCGAGATAGACCTTGGAAAAGGCTCGGCTGTCATAAAGGTAGAGCTTGACCCTGCGCTGTTTTTCAGGATAATAGGCGAAGCCACAGGGCTTGAGATAAAGGACGAAAACGACCTTATGCCGAGAATTTTGGAGCTTGTGAAGATAAAAGAGCGTTTCTCAAAATTCAGCTCTGCCCTTGATGAAATGGAGAAAACAGGCTACGGAATAGTTATGCCTGAAATGAACGAGCTGACCCTTGATGAGCCTGAGATAATAAAGCAGGGTGGAAAATACGGCGTAAGGCTCAAAGCCGCCGCACCAGCTATCCATCTTCTGAAAACCACTATCAACACCGAGGTAGCACCTATCGTCGGCTCAGAAAAGCAATCTGAGGAGCTTGTGCTTTATATGCTCAACGATTTTGAGGAATCACCTGAAAAGATATGGGAGTCAAACATTTTCGGCAAGTCACTCCATGAGCTTGTGAGCGAGGGTCTGCACACAAAGCTTTCAAAGCTTCCAGAGGACGCACGCATGAAGATAAAGGAAACTATTGAGCGCATGATAAACGAGGGCTGTTCAGGACTTATCTGTTTTATTCTCTAAGAGTTTCATAAATGAAAATAAACTGATCCACAAAAAAAGCGTTACACTGTGAAAAGTGCAACGCTTTTTATCTTGTATAAAGTGTTAATTTACGCCCTCTGCAAAGCTGATCGGCACACCGAAAAGCACACCTGCGTTAGGCTGTGAAAGGTCGCCTGTAACATCAGTTATCGCCTTTCTTGCAACATCTACCTGATCGTCTGCAACGGCAACAAAAATGGTCTTGCCCTTCTGTGCAGCGTCCTCGCCGCTGAGAATAGATCTCAGAACGCCGATCATAGGCAGATTATCCATTGTAGAAATAGATTTCGCCATTCCCACGCTGTCAATGACCGTTCCGCCTCTTATGCCTGCCTGTGCCAGCGAACGCATGATTTCGTCTACTAACTCGATTCTCTTGATAACCAAAAACAATAACTGCATTTTGATCCGTCCTTTCATCTCTTATTTCCTGAATGACGCAGCCACCCAGTCTTCTTTTTCTCTTATCTCAATAAGCTCAAAGCCCTCTGCTTTAAGCCTGTCAAGCACCTCGTCTTTTCTCTGGTCGATTATACCTGAAACTATAAGCGTTCCGCCGTCTTTGATAAATCCGCCGAAAATCCCGCTCATGCCTATAAGAACATCTGCCACGATATTTGCACAAAGCAGGTCATAGCCTGTGCCTATCTGCTCCACCAGAGCCTTATCGTCTATGATATTTCCGCAGTAAGCTGTATACTTTTCTGCGCTTATATGGTTTTTCTCTGCATTTTCCTTTGCTATCTTAACAGAATTTTCGTCAACGTCCACCGCTGTTGCACTTTCAGCACCAAGGAGCAATGCGCCGATAGAAAGTATTCCGCTTCCGCACCCAAGGTCAAGTATACTGTCGCCCTCATGGAGATTTTTCTCCACAAGCTCCAGACAAAGCTGGGTTGTGTTATGCTGACCTGTGCCGAAAGATGAAGCAGGGTCTATTTCCAGTATCTTTCTCTTTTCACCCTCAGCGACCTTTTCCCATGACGGCTTTATAAGAAGCTTTTCGCCAACGCAAAGGGGCTTGAAATACTGTTTCCAGTTATTCGCCCAGTCCTCTTCCTTGACGTTTTTAAGCTCATATTCAAGTCTGCCGAACTCATTGTTCACGTCACGCTTTTTGAGCGCTTTAAGCTCCAGCTTCATAGCTTCAAGATTTTCAAGACCCTGAGCGTTCTCAGGGAGATAAACTGTCACTGTAGTTTCACAGTTTTTTAGACCCATAAGGTCATCATCTATATAATCCCAGTTGCCGTCCTTATCATCAAGAAAGTCCTGAAAATCCTTTGCGTCCTTGATAACAAAGCCGTTTATACCCATTCCAAGCAGACTTCCCGTTACTGCTTCGATGCCCTCTGTTGTGGTATATATATCCATTTCAACCCAATTCATAATATCAATTCCTTTCGATAATATCTTATTATAACACATTTTTGCGATTTTGTAAAGCTTTTTGACTATGATTTATTACACAAAATTAAATATTGATAATTGTATATACTTATCAAATATCAACTATAACAGGCGCAAACAAAAAGCTTCCCGTCAAAAAACGAAAAGCTTTCATGATCATTTTTTCTTATCGTAAGCGTCAAAGGCTTCCTCAACAGTGCCGTCCACCTGCACCTTGCCGTCTTTTAGGAATATCGCCCTTGTGCAAGTTTCCTCGATAGCCTTGCGTGAATGGGAAACGAACAGTACCGTTACACCAGTGGCGATAACATCATTTATCTTGTCACGGCACTTCTTCTGAAAGTCTGCGTCACCAACGCTCAGTGCCTCGTCAACAACGAGGATATCAGGCTTGATATTTATATTGATAGCAAAGCCAAGACGCATTTTCATTCCGCTTGAATATGTTCTTACAGGTTGGTCGATATACTCTCCAAGATCTGCAAAATCAATTATATCCTGCTCTATCTCCTTTATCTGATCGTCATTAAGACCAAGCAGATAGCCCTTTAGATAGATATTTTCCATACCCGTCATATCCAGTGAAAAGCCTGCTGTAAGCTCAAGCAATGCGGCAACCTTTCCTCTCACAGTGATAGTGCCGCTGTTTGGAAAGCTTACGCCTGTTATCATTTTCAGAATGGTCGATTTTCCTGCACCGTTCTTTCCGATAATTCCCACAGACTCGCCTGGGTATATCTTGAAGCTCACGCCTTTAAGGGCAGGGTGCTTCTTTACTCCCCTGTTTTTTGTGAAAATAGCCTTAAAACGTGCCTTTTCGTTTTTATATAAAAAGTATTCTTTTTTTACGTCCAAAAATTCAATAATTGGCTCAGTCGCTTGATTTTCCATTTAAAAGTCAGTTCCTTTCAGCCTTTGTTACAGAACGTCAGGAAGTATCTTCCTGAACTTCTTATAGGTGTGCGCTCCGAGGAATATCATAAAGATAAACTCCGCATAGAACACTATAGTTTCGGTGGTATAGTTAGAATCAAAAATAAACGTGTCTGTAAGAAAGCTCTTTCTATAGCCGTTTACAAAATAGTTTATAGGGTTGAAATACATGAGCTTTCTCAGCCACAAAGGTGAGATATCATATGTGTTCCAGAATATACCTGAAAGCCAGAAAAGTCCTGTTATAACAGAGTTTATAAGATTTTCAAAATCCTTGCTGAACGCACTGAGAGGAGCAGTCATCCACGAAAGCACAAGGAAGAAAAAATACATCATCAGCGCATAATAGATAAACTGAAGATTGTAAATACTCGGTCCAAAGCCCAGACACAGCAACACCACATACATTATAGCACACAGCAAAATGTGGATATAAAGTCCCGAAAGTGAGGTAAAGGTCATGATATTTGAAACAGGGAAGGACAGCTTTGTTACAAACTGCTTGTTGCTTCTTATTGACCTCGATCCTCCAACGATACATTCTGAAATATAAAACCACGGCACATAGCCAGTGAGCATGAAGACGAACTGAGTATACTTTCCGTTAATAAAATGCACTCCACCGTTTCTTTTTAAACCTATCTCAAAGGCAAACCACAGTATAAACAGGGTAAAGGTCGGCTTTATAAGCGCCCACAATGGGCCAAGCGCCGCGCCCTTATACTTCTTTTTCAGTTCGTTCACCGACAACATTCTTATCTGTCTGAGCTTTCCCTTATGCTCTTTCAATATCTGGGTAAGCCCGAACCAATCAAACTTTTTTCCTTCTATTTTTATCATCTCCGTCAAAAACGCTCTTTTTCCAAAGCGCTGTCGATTATTCTTTCCGTTGACCTGCCGTCGCAGGCAGACATATATTTTTCCGTGAAACGCTCCACGCCCTCATGGTCAAAGCTCTTTTCACTGTCAAGCACAGCCTGTGCAAGCTTCTCTCCCTCCGTCACCAAAGGCGCAGGCATATCAGTTTTATAATCAAGATAAAAGCTCCTGCCCTTGCTGTAGCTCTCAATATCAGGGGCAAATATCACCCACGGCTTTTTATACAGTGCATACTCGAACACAAGCGACGAATAGTCCGTCACAAGCACGTCTGCCACAGGCATGAGCCTGTTTGTAGCAATATCGCAGTTAGTCAGCCCGCTGTGAAGTCTGGGGTGCATTTTTATAATGACTTTCCAAGCCTCACCAAGCTTTTTTTCAAGCTCTGCGGCATACTCCTCGCCCACGCAATGACAATCCAAAGCATTCCCCCTGAACGTCGGCGCATAAAGCACTATCTTCTTGCCCTTATAGTCGGGATATCTCTCAAAGAACTCACGTCTGCACTGCTCGTTGTAGCTTTCATCAAAGAACACGTCCGTACGGCTGACGCCAAGGGGCTTTACGATATCTTCTTTCAGCCTGAACGCAGACACAAAAGCCTTTATGCACTCTTTACTGCTCACAGTGATAAGGTCAAAATTTCTTGTAACAGAGCCTTTGAAATGGGAAGATATATCCTCCTCGCTGTCATAGCCGAACTTTTTCAATGCTCCGCAGGAATGCCAAAGCTGAACCACTGTGGTTTCCTCACGCTTTTTGCAGGAAGTCACAGGCACAAAATAGTTGCATATGAACACAGCCCTTGCATTTGCGTAAACTTTCATAAAGCTCATCATATATTTAAGCCCCGAGACCATTCCACAGCTTGAAAGGTCGCAGTACATCTCCCTGACCTTATAGCCACGGCTTTGAAGCTCCGCTTTTATAAGTTCCATGCTCTCAGGAGTAGAAACGCTGTTAAGGTCTGCAAGGATAACGAGCTTTTTGTCTATATCATTTTTCTTTGACAGCTTGTAGCACAGCGGCAAAAGCGTTTTTTGCAGTGCTGATTTTATGTGCTGTCTTATTATACGTTTGCGGCTCTCCATTATCCCCTAAGAAACCTCTTATATATCTTGCCTGTCAGCGATTTCGGCATTATGAAAATGAAAAACTGAAAAGTGCATGGAACAATAAAGTCCCACAGGTTTGAATATCCCATACGGAATATCTTCCACCTGACATTCACAAAGGACTTTGTGTTCGCCCAGTTTCTTCTTCTCTCATAATTGTTCGCCGTGACTCTGTACATCACAAGCGTTTTGTCAAGATTTATTCCCCTTGCACCGTCCGCAAGCATTTTCACCACGAACTCATAGTCCTCACAGCGTTTTATATTGCTGTAACCTCCCACGCTCAAAGCACGGGATTTCTTATAAACAAGGGTCTGATTATTGAACGGATTTCTCCGCCTTGCATATTTGTGTATCTCTTTATTGGTCAGTGGCGTTTTCTTTGTGGCTATCACTTCGCCCGTCTGACTGTCGAACTCGTCTATATAAGCCCCAAGCATATCTATCTCAGGGTGCTTCGCCAAAGCATAAAGCGACCTTTCACAGCGGTCAGGCTTAGCGATATCGTCAGAGTCCATTTTGACTATATACTCATTTTTGCAGGCGTCTATACCCCTGTTAGCGCATCTTCCTGTGCCAACATTCTCCTTGAGCCTTATGGGGTGAAAGCACTCGTAATTCTCCTCATAGTAGTCTACTACCTCGTCAAGCTCCTTTGTGAGCTTTCCATCGCACACAAGCACAAAATCGTTCGTCACATAGGTCTGCGACAGCATACTCTCGATACTTGTCCTGAGATGTTCAGGCTTCTCTCCTGCATAAACAGACATAAGCACGCTGTATTCAGGCAACTCCACATTTTTCACTACCATAGCGCACCGTCCTTTTTTCATTCTGTCAAAATTATCCCCACAAATCTGTAGGCTATTCCATTATACCATTAAAACCGCTGTTTGTCAACGCAGGCGGGGCTTAACTTTCCCCAAAATCAACAATAAAATGTTGAAAAAAATAGCGCATTTAAGCAACAAAAGGCAAATAAAAAAATGAAAGAAGGAGCGTATTGCACTATGATCGATCATAGCACACTTAATAGTAATTTGAAAAGAGGCATTTTATCAAAAATAAGTTGAAGCCTTAACGATTGCAATAAATACTATGGATATTTCATAGGTCATAACGAGAAATGCTATTGTCAATATAGCTTTATACATTTCTCTCAAATATTTTAAGTGAAATTATATAAAACAACTCCTGAAAGAGCTTGTCAGAATTTAAAAAACCAGAAGATTTTTCCTCCATATGGATTTTTCTTACTGATCAACATTGTAGAAACTGCATGAACTAATAAAAACATACCGCTTATGATCGTCATTACTAGTTCAAACTGTGATAAGACTGACATAGAATCATCATTATAACCTATATAAACGTTCTTGCTACCCAGAATAATGCAATTTCCCTCGTACCAGAACACATCGGTGCCATTGACCGGCGAATTCGCCTTGATCTGCAGCACCGTATAGGTTGACCGAATGCCTTTCCCATAATGTGATTTGTAATTTCTGACACCGTTCCCGCTATGCACCTTGACATACTTGGAGCTCTGTCGAGAATTTTGATATGTTACATTTCCTGTTGTATGATTTTTCTTACAGGCATATCCAACCACTTGCGTCATACCAGCCACAAAGAAAATCAAAGCAACTACAAGTGCTAAAACCTCAGCGGTATAAAATGCATTCACCAATTTTTTCCTAGTATATATCTCCTCATCACTACTCCACGGTTTATTATGGAAATTGCGAATTGCAGATGGTAACAGGCAAATTGCACCAACCACCCCCAGCAAGGATAAAATCAAACATATAAGTACTGGCATCCTTGTTCCGATAACCAAGTCTGCGTTCACACCCTGTTTTGTCGATTCATCCATAAACATGATGTTACCACTTACCAACACACTTTCATCTGGTTTTAGATGAGACTTGTTTCCTGGATAATAATAATGGAAAAATATCGTTCCCCCATCCTCTCTGGCTTCATCTACCTTTAATACTGCATAACCGCTAGTCCCATGCTTGTCCGCATCCACAACCGTTGCTGACACTGCATCCGACGAAAGCAAAGAGAATCTCGGCACACTATAAAACGCAGTCATAGCAAACAAAATGACACAAACGATGGCAATCACCATTTTTAAAACATTCTTTTTATAAGTCATATACATTCCTCCTGTTTCTCTGCTTCTTTGTCACCGCTATTATTTTCCACATTGGTATTTTCCATATCCTTCGTTTTTATTCTATTATAATGTTAAGTGAATGTTTCCACGATTCCTAGAGAATCATATTATTTATGTTTTATTATAGCATAAAATTGTTAAAAATCAAAGCAGAAAAGAGCAAGTTTTGCAAAAAAAGGGCGGCATTTTACTGCCGTCCTTTGTAACAAGACCTTATCCGTCACTTTATGACCTTAGCGCATATCTTTTCGTAATTGTCTATCTTATAGTTGAGTCTGTCAATAGTCGCAGCTATCTCAGCCTGCTTTTCAAGGAGATCTTTTCTCTGCTCGATAAGCAGATTTTTTCTTGCCTCGATAGTGCTGTCGCCCTGCTGATACAAAGCAACATACTCGATAAGGGCTTCTATTTGCAGACCTGCGCCTCTCATGCACTTTATGAACTCTATCCAATTGCATGAGCTTTCATCATAGTCCCTAAGACCGCTTCTCGTTCTTGGCACAGGCGGGATAAGTCCTATACGCTCATAGTATCTCAGTGTATCGGGTGTAAGCCCGTATTTCTCACTAACTTCAGAAATAGTCATAGCTTTACCTCTCTATTAAAGTGCATTATACTGCTCGTCTGAAACAGGCTCGCACCACTCGTTCGATGTGCCCTCGGCAGGTATCTCAAGAGCAACGTGCGTGAACCACTCGTCCTTTGTTGCACCGTGCCAATGCTTTATCTCCGGAGCAATGTAAACAACATCACCAGGGTGTAGCTTTCTTGCAGGCTGACCCCATTCCTGATACCAGCCCTCGCCATCTGTACAAAGAAGTATCTGTCCGCCCTTGTGGTGGATATGCCAGTTATTTCTGCACTTTGGCTCAAAGGTAACGTTGAACACGCCTACGCCCTTGACATTCAGCGGTTTAAGATAGCTGTTACCGATAAAATACTGAGCAAAGTTCACATTAGGCTCGCCAAGACCGAAAAGTGAATCTGAGCAGCCGTCCTTTTCCTCAGCATACGCTTCCCTTACCATTGGAAAGACAGCCCAAGCGTTAGGCCAGCCAACATAGAATGCGGCGTGAGTGATGATCTCCACCATTTCTGTCTTTGTTACTCCGTGATTTTTAGCGTTCTCGATATGATATTTGATAGAATTGTCTGTAATGCCCTTTGCCATAAGAGCTGTTATCGTAACGATACAACGATCTCTCAGTGAGAGCTTGTCCTCTCTTGACCATACCTCGCCGAAAAGAACGTCATCATTAAGCTCTGCAAATTTAGGAGCAAGGTCGCCAAGACTATTTCTGCCTGCTGTCTGTTTTACTGCCATGGTAATTACCTCCTAGAGTTTTATTTATTGATTACATTTTACCACCTGGAGTTAACTCCAAGTCAAGACCTTTTCTATAAAATCGTCGATATGCACAAATCGTCATGCAAAATTTGTTATCACCGACAATAGCTTAACGCTAGTCCGACACATTAAGAAAATCTTAAGAAACAGTTAAGCTAATACTCGTGCGAAAGCTTCTTTAGTATGGTATCATTGATACAGCAAAAGCAAAGGAGCGGTCATTATGACAAAGAAAAACAAAAAGCATATCGTAATTGCCACTGCAATCATTATTTTGGTTGTGGCATTACTTATATACAGATATTACATTCCTGATATGAAGCCAAAGAAGCAATCCACACCTGCATCAGTGGAATACACCTATGACGACAGCGTGACCTCATCTCAGCTTGCGGAGTATAATGCCCGGCAGGACTGGCAGCTCACATTGGTGAACAATGACACGCCTATATGCGAGAATTGCTCAGTGATACTCACCGCCCTTGACAATGGTCAGGCAGTGGACTGCCGCATTTACCCACAGCTTCAGAAAATGTTTGATGACGCACGCTCGCAGGGGATATATCCAACTATCACATCATCGTTCCGCACCGCAGAGGATCAGCAGGACATACTTGAGAGCAAATATGAACACTATCAGAAAATAGGCTACAGCGACAAAAAGGCGAAAGCCTATGCGGAAGAATGGGTGGCGATGCCCGGCACAAGCGAACACGAGCTTGGTCTGTGCGTCGATATCGCAAGCGGTGACAGCAGAGTTACAAATCAGGAAGTATGGGATTGGCTCGCCAAAAACAGCTACAAATATGGCTTTATAGAGCGTTACACAGCCGAAAAGCAAGATATTACCGGTATTATTCCAGAAGAATGGCACTACAGATATGTTGGCGAAAAGGCGGCAAAGGAAATGTATGAAAATAACCTCTGCCTTGAAGAATATTTACAGAATGTGTCATAAAAATGAAATTATGTACCCATTGTTTGATATGTAATACTGCGGGCGAACGCTGTTCGCCCCTACCACTTATTGATATGCGATTTTATGTATGGGCGACCTGAGGTCGCCCACTAATTATTTTCTTTGCAACATTCACAGCGCTGTATCACCCACCGATACAGTGCTTTTATTTTGCAAACTGATTTTTGAGTATCCCAAGCATATCCTTTGCCTGCTTTTCAAGCTGCGACCTGAGATAATAGACACCGAAAGATATCTCTTTCACGCCTTTTATTGGTATCGCTTTTAGCGGACCTTTGTAAGCGTCCCCTATGGCGGGGAAAATCATAAAACCCAGCCCCGCTTCCGCCATTGCAACTGCGCTTTCATAATCTCCACAGAATATTATCTTATCCACCTTGCCGTTCGCAAGTATCCTGTGCTGCAAGGCAAATATCTCGTCAGGACAAGTGTGGCGCTCTATAAAAATAGGTCTGCCTGAGATATCGTCCACATCAAGGCTATCCGCCTTTGCAAGGGGGTGATCTTTCTGGCAAAGGCACATAAACTGACAGCGGCAAAGCTCCACATAGTCAAAAGGCTGTTTATGAGGACTTTTAAATGACAGAAGAAGCTGTATCTTCTGATCTTTGAGCTGATTGTCTATAGACTTGAACGGAGTAAGATCTATATACGGCAAAAGATCATCATAAAGCCCGGACATTTCTCTTAGGGCAGGAGTCAAAACGTTCAGCTCCGCCTGATTGTGACAGCCTATGCTTATCCTTACAGGTTCGTCCTCAAGCTTTTCTGACAGCCTGAATTTTGCTGAGCCTGCTATTTTAAGTATCTGCTCTGCGTCTGAAATAAACATTATTCCCTCTCTTGTGAGCGAAACGCTCTTGCTCGTTCGCACGAAAAGCTTCACCCCTAGCTCGTCTTCCAAAGAACCTATCTGGTGGCTCACCGCAGGCTGAGTGATGCTCACAGATTCCGCCGCCTTGGAAAAGTTAAGATACTGCGCCACAGCCAAAAAGCACTCCAATTGTACAGTATTCACAAAAAACGCCCCTTTATGTTTGTTTATTTCCGCAAATTGTTTCGTTTGGTAAACAATTCTTAATAATAATTAAATTTGATAGTAATCTATAAAATTCTTTTATTCATTATAACATATTTGTATTTCACTTTCAAGTAAAAGTGTGATATTATTAATTAAAGCAAAATGTTAGGTACAAAAATGTAAGGAGGCGAACAATTTGGCGGATAACAGAAAAAAGAACATTCTGCGGTATTCCAAATACATTCATCTGAAAATAGAATGCGAGATAAACACCATGCTCGCAGGCAAGGGTATAACCGCCGCTCAGAGCCATGTGCTTATGTACATAATGGAACATAATGGCGAGCCTGTTTTCTCAACGGCGATACACCACGATCTGAATATTTCCCGTGCGACGGTATCAGGGCTTATAAAAAAGCTCCGTGCAGGAGGATATCTCTCCTATGAGGGCAGTGATGATGACGAGCGTCACAAGAAGATAATAGCAACCGAGAAAGCCTATACCCTCCAGCAGGACATTTGCGACTGTCTTAAAAAGATAGAAACAATGGCTTTCCGTAATTTTACAGATCAGGAGCTTGACGAAATGGAACGGCTCCAGAAAAAAATGATAGACAATACAATATAAAAATAAGCGAGAGGAGGGATCTGGCTTGAAAGAAATACTAGCACAGATCAAACAGTACAAGAAGGACTCCATTCTGACCCCTGTCTTTACCGCACTTGAGGTCTTTATGGAAATGCTTCTGCCTTTTATAATGGCGAAGATAATCGACGACGGCATTGAAAAGGGCAACATGACAAACGTTTATATTTTCGGTGGCGTAATGGTAGTGGCGGCAATGGTCAGCCTGCTTTCGGGCTTTCTTGCAGGAAAATATGCGGCTTCTGCTTCATCAGGCTTTGCCTGCAATCTTCGTGAAGCTATCTACCGCAAGGTGCAGACCTATTCGTTCTCAAACATCGACAAGTTCAGCACCGCAGGTCTTGTAACAAGAATGACAACTGACGTTACAAACGTTCAGAACGCATACCAAATGATAATCCGTATCGCAGTGAGAGCGCCGCTGATGCTCATCTGCTCAATGGCAATGTGCTTTGCAGTAAGCGGCTCAATGAGCACTATATTCCTTGCAGCTATCGTTCTTCTTGGCATAGTTCTCGGAATCATCGTTAAAAAGACGATGAAAGTTTTCACAGAGGCTTTCAAAAAGTATGACGACCTTAACGCAAGCATACAGGAAAACGTATCGGCTATCAGAGTTGTAAAGGCATATGTAAGAGAGGACTTCGAGCAGAAGAAATTCAAGAAAGCCTCAGGCAACCTCTATAAGATGTTCGTAAAGGCTGAGAGCCTTATCGCACTGAACAGCCCTGTTATGATGTTCGTTATCTACTCCTGCATAATGCTCATAAGCTGGCTTGGCGCAAAGAATGTTGTTGCAGGTACGATGACAACAGGCGAGCTTTCATCTGTTTTCACATATGTTATCTCCGCCATGATGTCACTTATGATGCTCTCTATGATATTCGTTATGATATCAATGAGTACAGCAAGTATCAGACGTATCTCAGAGATACTCAAGGAAACACCTGATCTTCACAACGGTGAGAACCCAGCAAAGGATATTAAAGACGGCTCTGTTGACTTCAACAATGTAAGCTTCTCATACAAGCATGGAAGCGGAAAAATGGTGCTTAACAATATCGACCTGCACATCAAGTCCGGCGAAACTATCGGCATCATAGGCTCAACAGGCTGCGGAAAAACAAGCCTTGTAAATCTTATCAGCCGTCTTTATGACGTTGACGAAGGTTCTGTATGCGTTGGCGGCAAGGACGTAAGAGATTACGATATGGAATATCTGAGAGATCAGGTTTCTGTAGTATTGCAGAAAAACGTGCTTTTCTCAGGCACTATCCTTGACAACCTCCGCTGGGGCAACGAAAACGCAACAGACGCTGAGTGTATCGAAGCCTGTGAGGCTGCCTGCGCTGACGAGTTCATTGAACGCTTTCCTGAAAAGTATGAAACTTATATCGAGCAGGGCGGTACAAACGTATCAGGCGGACAGAAGCAGCGACTTTGTATTGCAAGAGCGCTTCTGAAAAAGCCAAAGGTTCTTATCCTTGACGACTCCACAAGCGCAGTAGACACTGCAACAGACGCAAAGATAAGAGCGGCATTCGCAAAGTCTATCCCAGGCACAACAAAGTTCATTATCGCACAGAGGATCTCAAGCGTTCAAGACGCCGACAGGATAATAGTTCTTGACGGCGGCAGAGTAAACGGCTTTGACACACACGAAAAGCTTGTTGAAACAAACGAGATATACCGTGAGATATATGAATCTCAGGTAAAGGGCGGCGGAGATTTCGACGTTCAGTCAGCAGGAAAGGAGGAAGCTTAAATGCCTAAGCCAATGAATAAAGAAATGGGCGGCAAGCCTAAAATGTCAGGCGACCAGATGAAAGTCCTCGGCAGAGTAATGAAATATATGCTCAAAAACTATAAGTTCTCATTTATAATAGTTGTGGCGTGCATACTTATTCAGGCTGTCACCACACTTGCGGGAATGATGTTCATGCAGTCACTTGTTGATGACTACATCACACCTATGCTAAAGACCTCCAGCCATGATTTTTCACCCCTTGCAAAGGCTCTCGGCGGTCTTGCAGTAGTATACGTTGTGGGCATTGCGGCTTCATACGCATACAACAGGATAATGGTAAACATAGGTCAGGGTACGCTGAGAAACATAAGAGATGATCTGTTTCTCAACATGGAAACACTTCCTATCAAGTATTTTGACACACACCCGCATGGCGACATCATGTCAGTATACACAAATGACGTTGATACCCTCAGACAGTTTATCAGCCAGAGCATACCTCAGCTTATAAACTCTCTTGCAACACTTATATCCACCCTCGTTTCCATGATAGTCCTCAACATTCCTCTTACCATACTCTCTATCGCAATGGCATTTGTAATGGTAAAGGTGACCAACGATCTCGCTTCAAAGTCAGGAGCGCACTTTGCGGCTCAGCAGCGTGACCTTGGCGCAGTTGACGGCTTTATCGAAGAAATGCTTGACGGACAGAAAGTAGTAAAAGTGTTCTGTCACGAGGATAAGGCAATAGAAGACTTTGTAAAGATAAATGACAAGCTGAGAGTCAGTGCAAACGAAGCTAACAAGTACGCTAACATCATGATGCCGATAAACGCAAATATCGGAAACCTTAGCTATGTGCTTTGTGCCATTGTGGGAGCTATCCTTGCCATAAACGGCTATGCAGGTCTTACCCTCGGCACTATCGTAACATTTGTATCCCTTAACAAGAACTTCACACAGCCTATCACACAGATAAGCCAGCAAATGGCATTCGTTGTTCAGGCTACCGCAGGCGCAGGCAGAGTGTTTGACCTCCTCGACCAGAAGCCTGAAACAGACGAGGGCTATGTTGAGTTCGTTAATGCAAAATATAACCTGAACGGCGAGCTTGAAGAATGCAAAGAGCGTACAGGCATATGGGCTTGGAAGCATCGTCATCAGGCTGACGGCACTGTTGACTACAAGAAAATGGAGGGCGAGGTCGTATTTGACGGTGTTGACTTCGGATATGACGACAGCAAGATAGTTCTTCATGACGTAAAGCTTTTTGCAAAGCCTGGTCAGAAGATAGCTTTTGTTGGCTCAACAGGCGCAGGAAAGACAACTATCACAAATCT
Source organism: Ruminococcus sp. RTP21359st1_H3_RTP21359_211015 (assembly GCF_040909065.1). Lineage (NCBI taxonomy): Bacteria > Bacillati > Bacillota > Clostridia > Eubacteriales > Oscillospiraceae > Ruminococcus > Ruminococcus sp. RTP21359st1_H3_RTP21359_211015. The sequence continues at coordinate 48,231 of NZ_JBDGDD010000017.1, read as the reverse complement.
TATCAATCGCTTTTATGACATTCAGGATGGCAAGATACGCTATGACGGAATAAACATTACAAAGATAAAGAAGCCTGCTCTGAGAAAAACTCTCGGCATCGTTTTGCAGGACACACACCTTTTCACAGGCACAGTAATGGAAAATATCCGCTACGGCAACCTTGACGCCACCGACGAGGAATGTATGGCAGCCGCAAGACTTGCAAACGCAAACGGCTTTATAGAAAGACTTCCTGACGGCTACAACACTGTTCTCACAGGCGACGGCTCGAACCTTTCACAGGGTCAGCGTCAGCTCATAGCCATTGCAAGAGCGGCAGTCGGCGATCCTCCTGTTCTTATCCTTGACGAGGCTACTTCTTCTATCGACACAAGAACAGAGAGTCTTGTTCAGGCTGGTATGGACGCTCTCATGCAGGGCAGAACAACATTTGTTATCGCCCACAGACTTTCAACTGTCAGAAACTCAGACTGCATAATGGTACTTGAGCAGGGCAGGATAATCGAGCGTGGCACACATGACGAGCTTATTGCCAAAAAGGGCAAGTATTATCAGCTCTACACAGGAAACTTCGCAGAAGAAACAGCATAAAAGGGGCTATTCCGCCCAAAGAAAAACGCCACGGAGAGAATATCTCCGTGGCGTTTTTGTGCAATAAAAATGCGGCTGACAAAAGCCAACCGCAATAAATCTTATTCTTCTTCCTCTTCGTCCTCATCGAAATCTTCTTCATCGATGCCCATTGGACGAGGCATATCATCTGTCATGGGCTCATCTGCTCTTCTGAAATATGAGTCGAAATCAAAACGTCCCATGCAGATACGCTCCCAGTATGGTTTACCCGGCTCAAGCACCATAACATTATGCTCATGAACTTCGATAACATCATAGATCTTGCCGTATGAATCCTTTACCTGATCGCCCTTTACAACATTGGTCATTATATTCACCTTCCTTGTCATATCTTGAATTATACCACATTATAAGAGCCTTGTCAATCGGCTTGGAAAATTTTTTGCCCTAAATACTTACCTTCTTCACAGCCGACCACTTGCCGTACACTTTGGTCTTGCCAATTGTCTTATAATCTCTTGCCTTGACGTAATATGTCTTTTTGCTTTTAAGACCTTTTATTGTGCCTTTGTTCTTTGAGTTTCCGCTGAGCCACAAGGACTTGCTGTTCTTAAAGCCGCTGTTGTCGGCATATGACACTTGATAGCCTGAATTTGAGCTGTGCTTTGCAAGAGTGACCGCTATCTTCTTTCCGCTCTTGTCGCCCTTGGCAGAAATGCTCTGTCCCTGTGGGTTTATCTTGAAAGTCTTTGTTATCTTACCTGTGTAGCTTCCCTTCCCTGTGACAGTCACCTTAGCAGTGCCTATGCCCTTGTTTGCGGAGTAGCTTACAGTATAGTCCCTGTCCTTTTTGAGGGTGACATTTCCGTCCTTTACAGTGACAGCAGGCTTCAGCGCCTTACCTGTCCACACCTGATCTGACACCTTGACAGACGCCTTCCCGACAGATCTTTTCGTTGCTGATCTTACCTTTATCTCAGCGGAATATCCGCCGTATACCCTTTTGCCTGACACAGTTTCATAACAGCGTACTTTGTAATAATAATCTGTGTTCGCCTTGAAAAATCCATCTGTAAACTTTCCTTTTGCAGTCGTCCCCACGGCAGAATATTTTCCCTTTGCGCCTGTTTTCCTGTAAATCTCATAGCCGCATTTGTTAGTTGATCTGCCAGAAAAGCTGATCTGTATATCCGTGTTATTCACAGAATTAACATACAATCCTGATACTCTCGGCAGGCTGATAGAAGAATCAGCGCTCTTTGACACTGCTGCAGACTTTGAGCCGTTCACAGCGTTGTCTTTCAGCGAAGCCTTGCTGTGAGAGCTTACGCTTATGCCGCTTTTTCCTGAGCCACTTATGCTGTTTGAATTTACACTCACAGAACTGCTGTAATTTGACACGCAAATGCCGTTCTGCTTGCTGTTTGATATCTTATTTGAGCTTAGAGCCACACTGCCGCAGTGGTCTGTAACAAGCACGCCATGCTTGCCTGCGCCAGAAACAGTGTTTGAGGTCGCCTTGCCCGAAGAGTTCTTGCTGAACACGATACCATGCCCCACGGCATTTTTAACTTTGTTGCCTGAACACTCGCCCTTTGAGCCGTTATAAATAAGAATGCCCGTGTCCCCCGCCTTTGAAATGCTGTTGGACTTTATCACAGCGGAAGAATTTTCAGCCACTGCTATGCCATGCTTTTTCGCTGAAATTACGCTGTTTGAGCTTGCAATATTGTTCTCAGAGCCGTTGTAGATATTTATTCCGTTCATTCCAACGTTCTCTATGGTATTGTTCTCAAGGGTATTCCCTGAGCTGTCAGTAAGGGAAGCACCGTTTCTGGCTGAGCCTGAAATATAGTTATCTGTTATCTTTATATTGTCGCACTCGTTGAGAGTAAGACCATTTTTATCCTTGTAATTAACACCGTCCTGCTTTGTAACGAGAATATTTGATTCGATACTGCAATTTTCAGCGTCATTAAGTGCGATAGTGGTTCCGTTGCTCTCGATTCGATTTTCGAGGATCTTTACTCCTGCCACTCTGAAATTATAGTCAGGGATAACACCGTTGTCCTTGACCTCATACCCTGTCAGGCGTATGCCGCTTGTAATGCCATATTCGTCATCACCGCTTACAGAGATAGTGTTAGATGAAATAACAGAGTTTGCGTCGTCCTCAAAGCCGTCAACTGCTTCCTCCATAGATTTCACCACAGGGGGATTGAAATTGTTGTTAGGCAGGCTGGACATTGCCTTGAACTCTATACCGCTTGCGCAGTTTGTGATAGTGTTATTTGTTATGGTACAATTCTTATAATTGTACATTATCATTGCCACATCGTCGAGGTTCTCAAAAACGTTGCCCTCAATAAGGATATCTGTATAATAGATACCCAGAGTGGCGGAATGAGAACCAAGACCTCTGCAAATGCCTGAGAAAAGATTATTCTTTATGACCACATTTTCGCATGATGTATCATCAAAAGGCGCATAGCCTGCAAAAACTCTGCTGTTGTTCATGCAATCAAGCTGAATGGCTTCTTTTTTCCTGTAGCCTGTATATCCTGTAAAAGTACAGCCCTCTATGGTGACGTCAGCCGCACCGCCTATCTCCATATGATGACCGTTCTCGTTATTTTTGACGTGCATATCTTTCAGAAGAATATTTCTGCAATGTGCAAATCTGATATTTGAAAAATCTGCGGTATTTGGCCACTGGTCTGTGTTTCCGTTCCAAAGCCCGCCCTCAACGATAACATTTTTAACGCCGTCATAGCCGCCGACGCCATTATTATCACACCTGAGCATAGGTCCATAGGAAATGCACCTTTTTATCTCAACGCCCTCTTCACAGTATATCCAAGTATCGCTGTATACCACAAGTGCAGAAGAAATAAGATACGTTCCCTTTGGTATCACGACCTTTGTGAAAATGCCCTGTCCTGAATTTTCCTGTGCAGCGTCAAGTGCCTGCTGTATCTGCTTTTCGGTCATGGCGTTTCCTGTGTTGTCTGCACCGAGGTCATTAACCACGTTATAAGTGACGATTTCCATGCCGTCTGTATCAAAATACGCACCTGTCACAGCCGTATCTGCCGCTTCTGCCACCGATGTTATAGTCGTAGAGAAGCCCTCGGGAATCACTGTGATAACGAGCAAGAGCGTTGTCAAAAGTGCCGCTATCCGTCTGAAAACGTTTTTTTCACTGATAATTCTGTTGCCTTTAATGTTCATTCTGCTGTGTTCTCCTTAAAGTTCGGCTATATTTTTCTTGCCGCTGACAATTATTCGTACAAATAGTATTATAAATCATTTATAAGTATCTGTCAACAAACGCTAAACTTTTCGTGAACACTGCACAAATTTGGCTGTGTATTTTTGGCACAAAAAAGCTCCCCTGACGCATAAACGTCAAGAGAGCCTTTAAAGCAAAATATTTTACTGCACTTCCACTTTTTCGCCCATGATAGACCTGATAGCGTGGACACGGCACACCTCTGCACACTTTCCGCAGTTTGTACACTTGTCATAGTCGATAACAGCGTGGTTGTTCTGCACTGTAACGGCACCTGACGGACAGTTTTTCTCGCACAGCTTACATCCTATACAGCCGTTAGGACAAACAGATCTTGTCACTCTGCCCACATCTCTTGATGAACAGCAGATATCCACAGCCTGAGAGATCCTTCTCACTGCGATAAGACCATTTGGACAGGCTTTTGCGCAAAGCCCACAGCCCATGCACTTTGCCTTGTCGATAACGGCAATGCCGTCAACGATAGATATTGCCCCCTGAGAGCAGACCTTGATACAATCGCCGTAGCCTAAACAGCCACTTGTGCAAAGCTTGCTTCCGTCATAAAATCTGTTGCACGCCGCACAGCTCTGAATGCCGTCAAAATCGTATTTATGCGGTGTATGAGAGCAATCTCCCGAACAGCGCACGAAAGCCACCTGTGGCTCTGTTACAGTCACTTCAACGCCCATTATCTCGGCTATCTTCTTTGCAGCAGCCTCGCCTCCAGGACGGCAAAGGTTACATTCCGCACCCTTGTTCACGATAGCGTCGGCATAGTCTGCACAGCCTGAAAAGCCACAAGCGCCACAGTTTGCCTGCGGAAGAGCTTCTGCGATAGCGTCAACACGCTCATCCACCTCAACGGCAAAAACTTTTGAAGCCACCGTCAGCAGAACGCCTGCCAATATGCCCAAAGCGGCAAATATAGCCAAAGGGATCAAATATTCCATATCATTCTCCTCTTTCAGAATTTCAGTTTTTGTTGTGTTTCATTATATTATTATCCATAAAATCAAGGGTCATCTTAATGCGGTTTTTGATATTAACGTCCGCTGTTCCCGAATCGTGATCGACCGCCGTTATGATGCTGTCTGGGTAGAGCTTTTTTATACGCTTTATTATGCCTCTTGCACAGGTGTGGCTCACAAGGCAGCCAAACGGCAACAGCATCACAACACCTTTGCAGCCGTTCTTCAACGCTGAACACATTTCTGCACCGATAAGCCAGCCGTCCCCCATTGTTTCGCCAAGGCAGCCAAAGTTTTCACCGTAGCTTTTCAAGGATCTATAGTCTTCCATAGGTTCGAAACCGTTTTGTACAAGTGCAGAATTCATTTTGCACCAAAGCGTTTTCATATAGGCAATAAGGACTTTTGCTCCCACACCTGCCAAGGTTTTTCTTCCGTAAATGTTATCATCATTTGTACAGGAATCGGCAAGGTACATTATGTATGGAACAAAGCCGCTCATATATATCTGACAACCGAGATCACGGAGGTATTTCTCCGTTTTGCCGTTGCCGAGAGCACAGAATTTTATGTAAAGCTCCCCTGTTACGGCGACCTTTTTGACCGATCTGCTTTTATCACAATTTATTGTAGCAAAGCTTTCGCATATCTTGCGGAATATGACGCACATTGAGATCGGATCGGCTGCTTTGCCATGTTCAAAGAGCCGTGACAGCCTGCTGTTCCATAGGCGGACTTTATCAAGCGTTTCACCCTTTTTTAGTTCATAGGGTGAAAGCTCATTATAAAGATACAAAAGCAAGTCACTGTAATAGATCGCTGCACAAGCCGTCAGCACCATTTTAGGCGTTATGGAAAATCCGCTGTGTTTCTCAACGCCGCTGACATTAAGTGACACCACAGGAACATTTTGCAGACCGGCTTTCAAAAGAGCTTTTCGCAGCAGCATAATGTAATTGCACGCTCTGCACCCTCCTCCTGTTTGAGGCAGCAGCAGGGCTGTTTTTGCGGTGTCATATTTGCCGCTTTTCAATGCACATATGAACTGTCCTATTATGAGGTTGCAGGGAAAGCAGACATCATTATTTGAATATTCCCAGCCTGCGTTTATCATTTTTGACCGACTGTATTCGTTCACACCGATTACGTCGCACTTATATCCGCCGCTAAGAAATGCATATTTAAGCAGCGGAAAGTGGAAGTCAAGCATTGATGGTATCAATATAGTGTGGGTCTTTTTCATCGGCTTTGTAAATTCAACCCTTGATCGTTTCATATCGATAAATTATTATCAGATTATTCCCGAAAAGCCCATAAAGCTTAGCGAAACGATAGACGCCGCAATGAGCGTTGCAGGCACGCCCTTGAAAGTTTCAGGAAAATCGCAGTTTTCTATCCTTGCTCTTACCCCGCTGAAAAGCAAGAGGGCAAGAGTAAACGCAAGTCCTGTTCCCAGTGCGTTTGTAAGGGACTGAAGAAAATTATAGCCGTTGTCTATGTTTCCGATAGTAACACCGAGAACTGCACAGTTGGTTGTGATAAGAGGCAGATAAACGCCCAGTGCCTTATAGAGAGGCGGCATCATCTTTTTCATGACTATCTCAACAAGCTGAACGAACATTGCTATAACAAGTATGAATGCCACTGTTTTTAGATACTCTATGCCGAAATGCTCAAGAAGTCTGTATACAGGATATGTGATAGCTGTTGCGCATATCATAACGAATATTACTGCTGCACCCATTCCCACAGATGATTTCATCTGCTTGGATACGCCAAGGAAAGGACATATTCCCATGAACTGAGAAAGCACAACGTTATTTACGAACACACAGCCAATAAGTATAAGTATGTAGCTCATTTTTATGCCTCCTCACTCTCTGTTCTGCACTGACCCTTGCACAAAGCCGCATTTGGGCAGCCTGAGCAGGATATCTCCTTTGGCGGCTTCTTGTTCGCTATCTTGTTCACAAGTGCGATAAGACAGCCAAGCACGAAAAATCCGCCTGCCGGCATGATGAACACTGTCATAGGATCGTCGCACAGGAAAGGTATCTTGAAGCCGAACCATGAGCCTGTTCCAAGTATCTCTCTTATAGATCCCATTGTGAAAAGTGAAAGTGTAAATCCAAGGCCCATTCCAAGTCCGTCAAGTATGGACGGGAATATCTTGTTCTTGCTGGCAAAAGCCTCCGCTCTGCCAAGGATAATACAGTTTACCGTGATAAGGGACAGGAATACGCCTAATGCACTGTAAAGCTCAGGTATATAGCCTTTCATAAGAAACTCGATAAGAGTAACGAAGCCTGCGATTATTACGATAAAACAAGGCAGTCTTACAGCCTTAGGGATAACGTTTTTCAAAAGGGATATAACAAAGTTTGAGCAGACAAGCACGAACGTTGTGGCAAGTCCCATGCCGATACCGTTTTTCGCCATTGTTGTGACCGCAAGCGTCGGACACATACCAAGAAGCGTAACAAGCGTCGGGTTTTGTTTTATGATACCCTTTGTAAATTCATACAGATTAGAATTTTTCTCAGCCATTGAGTATCTCCTCCTTATGCTCGTCAAAAAGCTTTACAGCCTTTTTGCACGCAGATTTCATTCCCTTTGAAGAATAGGTGGCAGCGGTAACATTGTCGATAGAATTTTCATCAGTGTCAACACCAAAGCCCTTTAGCTTTGAAAGAAAACTATCGTCCTGCACCTTTGTGCCAAGACCCGGAGTTTCGCCTATGGAAAGAAATTCTATCCCCTCGACAGTTCCCTCGCTGTTTATACCGATAAGCAGATGAAGTCCGCCCTTTGAATAGCCGTCCTCAGTTATCTCGATAACGCATCTGCCGTTATCTTTATCTGTGATAATGGAGTTCACGCCCTCTGTATCAAATGTGACAGGGGTCTTGCTGTCACCCTCGCCGTCAAGCATTATCTCATAATCGCCCTTGCCGAATATCTCCTCACAGCCCTTTTTCATATCGTCTGTAAGAACACCTGTATTGTCAACATATGTGGCATTATAGGCAAGCACCAAAAGTCCGCTGACAACTATACATATTATAGTCAGCACCAATGGAGGCATTATTTTATCTTTCATTCAGACTTCGCCTCCTTCTTCTTTGTTACAGCCCCTAAAGGCTTTGTTTTTGTTATCATGTCGATATATGGTGTAAGTATATTCATAAGCAGTATTGAGAATGAAACACCCTCAGGATAAGAGCCGAAGAAGCGTATCACACAAGTGATGATACCACAGCCGATACCGAATATCACCTTGCCTGTTTTTGTAACAGGAGTTGTAACATAGTCAGTTGCCATGAAGAATGCACCGAGCATTACGCCGCCTGCAAGTATCTGATAGATGCCGTCCTCGCCGCAAAGATATGAGAACACGAAAACTGTGCCGATAAATGCAAGAGGTGTATGTACTGAGATTATCTTCATCATTATAAGGTATATGCCGCCAATGAGCAAAGCCGCCGCAGACACCTCGCCAAGACAGCCGCCTACTTTTCCAAGGAAAAGATCGAGATAATCGGCAGGGGCGGAATGTGCCGCCGCAAGAGGTGTTGCACCTGTTACGATATTGTCAGGGTCATAGAAAGGCACTACCCAATGGGTCATGTTGCCTGTGAAAGCAAGCATAAGAACTATTCTTCCCACAATAGCAGGGTTGGCAAAATTCTGTCCCAAACCGCCGAAAAGCTGCTTTACGATTACGATAGCAACGAATGTGCCGATAGCAGCCTGCCAATAAGGCATTGTCACAGGGAGATTGAACGCCAAAAGCATACCGGTCACAAGTGCCGAAACGTCCTTTGTGGAATCAGGCCTTTTCATTATAAGATTGCAAAGCCTTTCCCATATAAGTGCCGTTATCATGCAGAAGCCTGTGAGCATGAGCGCACGTCCGCCGAAAACATAGGCAGACATTGCAAGTGCAGGGCAAAGCGCCACAAGCACATGGGTCATCACCTTAGAGGTAGAAATATTATCCCTTATCTGAGGCGAAGGGCTGACAAGCATTTTTTCCATTTTTCTTACCTCCTTACGTTCTTATGAAAGCTTTTGCAAGCTGATTTTTCTCTGCAAGATCTCTCTTTGCAGGACAGACGTATGAACACGAACCGCAGTTCATGCAAAGACCCACCTTGAGCTTCATAAGAGCTTCCTTATCACGCCTGTCATAAGCCTTTTCAAGCTCTGTAGGCATAAGATTCAGCGGACAAGCAGAGATACATCTTCCGCACTTTATACAGTTTGTCTGTGTGCACCTGTCCTCGATACCCTTTTTCTTATCAGCCTTTTCACCAAATGCAAGAATGGCGTTTGTGGTCTTTGTCACAGGGGTGTCAAGCTCATAAAGGCACATTCCCATCATAGGACCGCCAAAAAGGGCTTTTCTAACCTTTTCTTTATCGCAGTCACCGAATTTCAGTATATCCTCCGCAGAAGTTCCTATAGGTACTCTCACGTTGCATGGAGTAGATACCACGTCACCGTCAACAGTTATACGCTTTGATATGAGTGGCATACCTGTTTTTGAATACTCGCCGATAAAGCCTGCTGTGGTAACGTTCATTACGATAACGCCCTGATCTGACGGAAGCTGACCCTCGCCAACTACACGTCCCGTGGCGTTGAATATTATCACCTTTTCTGCACCCTGAGGATAGCATGACTTCAGCACCTTTACTTCGATACTTTCATCATCAGCCGACTTTTCACGCATAAGCTTTATAGCCTGTGGCTTGTTGTCCTCGATACCGATAACGACCTTTTTAAGCCCCAGCATATCACGCACGAGCTTTATTCCGCACATAACATCGTCAGCGTTCTCCATCATCTCACGGTAGTCGCTTGTTATGTAAGGCTCACACTCAGCGGCGTTTATAACAAGGGTATCAACCTTGTATTTGTTCTCGTCAAAGTTGAGCTTTATGTGCGTTGGGAAGCCTGCGCCGCCCATTCCGCAGCAGCCTGACTGCCTTACGGCTTCGCAAAGGCTCGCCTTGTCTGTTATAACAGGCGGCTTTACGTCAGGTGATAGCTCCTGCTCTCCGTCGGTGTCGATCTCCACCATTTTGCACACTTTTCCGCCTGCTGTGAGCAGTTCGGATATCGCCGCCACTGTGCCTGACACAGACGAGTGAACAGGGCATGACATAAAAGCGTTGCTTTCGCCTATGACCTGTCCCACAAGCACTCTGTCACCCTTGGCAACTGTCGGCTCGCAAGGTGCTCCCATGTGCTGTGACATGGATATCTTCACTCTTGCAGGCAGCGGCATGGCGATAGTTTCGCTGTTTTCCGTCCCCTTTTTGTGGGAAAGAAAAATGCTGTTGAGTTTCATAATTTTCCCCCTTATCATACTTTATGACTATTCAAACCTGAATTTATCATCACTTATACTTATCCTGCTCTTTATACTGTCAGAGCAATAAACTATGCCATTTTCATCAATGGCAATAACTTCTATATCTTCATCACTGAGCCACCTGTCAAGCTCAACGCTTCCGCCAATAAAAATGCAGGTAGACAGAAAATCGGTTTCAATGCCGCTCTGCCCTATCACAGTGACTGAAACAAGGTCTGTTTCGCATGGATAGCCTGTTGTCAGGTCAAAAATATGGCTCCACTTTTTGCCCTGTGCTTCAAAATAACGCTCATATCCACCAGAAGTGGAAACAAATCCGCCGCCGCTCGTGAAGCTAAGGCAGGTGTTATCGTCATCAAAAGGGTCTGTGACCGCAACCTTGAAATCTGTTTTATCCGGCTTCTGCCCGTAAAGAAGCGTTGACGAGCCAAAGCTCACCACCGCACAATCGGCTTTTTCACTATCCAAAAGCTTTTTCACTTCGTCAAGGGCAAAGCCCTTTCCGTCACAGCCCACGTCTATCTGTGTGCCGTTTTCAAGGACACATTCGCTCCCCGAAAGCTTTATATTCTCATATCCCACAGCGGAAAGAGCAGTCTGTATCTCACTTTGCTCAGGCACTCTCGGTTCTTCACCGGTGACGTTCCAAAGTTCCGTCACTGCCCCTGCGGAAATATCCGCCCCGCCGTATTTTTTTGTAAGCTCTATGCTCTCTTTCACAAGCTGTGCAGTTTCCTCAGAAAGCTCAAGCCTGCCGCTCTCATTGAGCCGTGATATCTCCGAGCCTTCCTCATAAGGCGAATAAAGCTTTTCCAAAGCCTTTATCCGCTCTTTCACCTGCTCTGCGTCGCCGCCGTAAACAGCGGCTGTGCACGGGCAATCCATGGCGAAAAATGTCGCCTCGTCAGGCTTTTTATCTAAGTGCATCAACACCGCTCCGCACACCATAAGAGCCGCCGCACACGCTACCGATACAAACAGCCGCCTTTCAGGCTTTTTCATTTTTATACCTCACTTGAAATTAGTTGAAAAGTGTGTTATAATATCCGAAGTATGATAACATCGGTATCAAAATTCTTATGTGCAAGCGAGCAAAATGTGTTCGCACTCTTTGATAAACGCCCTCAGTTCGGGATTTTTCCCCACTGAAACCTCGAGCCTGTTCACCTTTTTTCCTGCCATGCCAAGGATCCTGTCAAGGTCTTCAGGCTGAGCGGAAAGATATTTTACACAGCGTTCCATAGTTTCCTCAGTGTCAAGCTCAAAAAGCTTGTGGGAGTTGTGAGGATTTTCAGAGTAAAGCTTTCTCAAAAGCATATAGGTGCATATTTTCACCGCCATGTCCGTCTGAGTTTCAAGACCCTTTATGCCGCTGTCTTTTATAAGCTCCCTCAGCAGCTCGCTTCCCTCGTCTGGACAGCCTAACGCAGAGTTTTTTTCTCTGACCTTGACTAAACCGAACACATCTTCATAGGAAGCACCGTAAAGCTTTATAAGAGCAATGATGATATTGACGTTCTGCTTTTTGCCGTGTTCAACGGCTGATATGCAAGACTGGCTGGTGCCGACTGCTCTAGCCGCACAGCTTTGTGTATAACCGCTTTCTATCCTTGCGGCGGTAAGCTTCTCACCTATTCTGAGAGTCAGCTCATCTTTGCTGTCATTGCTCATGTAATATCTCCCATGTATAAAATCATATTGGTTTTTCAACCATTATTCTATTATACTATAAATTTATTTATTTGTAAATATAAAATCTATAAATTGACGTATTTAAGTAAAAAAAATTTGTGCAGGTTTTAAAGCACTTATCATAAAAGAAAAAGAAAGCAGGTATTTTAAATATGAAAGGCTACAGAATAGCATTTATCCGTCACGGAATGACGCAGGCAAATCTTGACGGACGTTATATCGGTACTACCGACTTGCCCCTGTGCAGAGAGGGTGCTGACCAGCTTTATGAAAAGATAGAAAAGTACGATTACCCTTCGGTGCAGAAGGTCTACACCTCGCCTTTGAAAAGGTGCAAACAGACTATATCTATACTCCAGCCTAACAGGCTTGTGGCTGAGATGCCCGAGCTTCGTGAAATGGACTTCGGCAAGTTTGAGAACAAGACCACTGATGAGCTTATGAATGACCCTGATTATGAGCAGTTCATAAAAGGAGGACTTGACAATCCTCCGCCGAACGGCGAATCAACAAGAGAGGTCATAAACCGCTGTTATGAAGCTCTGAACATCATCATTTCCGATATGATGTACGAGGGTCTTACAAATGTTGCGGTATGCACCCACGGAGGTCTTATAATGAATATGCTGGCAGGCTTCGGTGTGCCGAAAAGGAAGCCTATGGACTACGCCTGCGATTTCGGTGAGGGCTTTGAAGTCATGGTGACAGCTTCCATGTGGCAGCGTTCAAACGCTTTCGAGGTAATAGGAACATATCCGCCAAAATATGAGGAAATGCCTGATTACACTGTTGAGGATTATTATACCGACTAAGAGGATAAGTAAACAGTAAAAACAGAAACGAGGGGGGAAAAGGCTTGACAAACAAAGAGATAAAACTGTCAGCAAGAAAAAATATAAGCCAGAACATGGGAAACTGCGTATCGCTCACGGCATTTTTGTTTGCGGTGTTTGTATTTCTTGGTCTGTGCGACCTTGCCCTTTTTATGCTTTTCAAACGCATCGGCTGGGAGTACTTTTTCTCGTGGCAGGGAATAAAAGATCATGTTTCCGTAAGGCTATTCTGGTTTCTTGACCTCATTGTCATTATACCTTTTGCAGCTTTTGAAATGTGGACTGTCCGCAGATTTTTTGTTGATATTGCAAGAGCGGACAGCTATGTGGGATCGAGGCAGTATATAAACTCACATTCTTATGTATATTATTCCCACACCATGTTTTCTTCCATTATAATTAATTCACTGAAATTATTTTCCGCAGTACCTTTCGCTATCTCAACCTACAGCGTGTATTATTGGGGCTGGGTATGCAAGCTCAGCGAGCTTACCTCCGCAGGTCTTCTTTGTTTCATGTTCTCACTTGGTCTGTCTGTTGTGTTTTTCGGACTTATGGTGCATTACTGGATATCCCTTGCCCTTGCGCCATATATAATGACTCTAAACCCACGCACCAACATTTTTGACGCCTGCGATCTTTCTGTAAGGCTCATGGACGGTCAGCACGGCAGATATATCTCGTTCCTGCTGAGCTTTGTTATGTATATCCCCGCACTTCTGTTAGTATATCCTGTTTTTATCATCTATCCATATTTCAGACTAAGCTATATAGTGTTTTTGCAGGATATAATGGGAAGCTACTGGCAGGACAAAATGCCGTCAATGATAAAGCGTTGGAGGAAATACAGCAAATGACTGTGAAAATAACAAAAGAAGAAAATGAAAAAGCCCTTGAATGTGTACTGCGTTCAAGGGGCTTTTCAAAAAGGCTCATAACAAGGCTCAAACGCACTGAAAACGGCATGACAAGAAAGGGCGTCCTTATCCGCACCGTTGACCTTGTATATGAAAATGACATCATCATGATAAACGAGGGTGACGGTGAAGCTCTTGACCCTAATCCTGACCTGAAAGCTGATATCCTCTATGAGGACAGCGAGGTGGTGGTGTTCTCAAAGCCGCCTTTTATGCCCTGCCACCCGTCAATAAAGCATCGTGACGATACGCTGGGAAATCTTTTTGCCGCACTTTATCCAAACCTCGCTTTTAGACCTGTCAACCGCCTTGACCGCAACACGAGCGGCTGTGTGCTTGTGGCAAAAAGTCAGCGAAGCGCCGCAATGCTCCAAAAAAGCTTTGAAAAGACCTATGTTGGAATAATAAAAGACCTGCCCCACTGCGGTGGGCGTATCTGTGCGCCTATCGCAAGGGAGCAGGAAACTATAATAAAACGCTGTGTGAGGGCTGACGGACAATATTCCGCAACGGATTATCTTGTACGCAAAAGGCTGGGAGACCTTTCTCTTGTGGACTTCTTTCTTGAAACCGGCAGAACGCACCAAATAAGAGTACACTCGGCTTTTATGGGCTATCCTCTCCTGGGTGATGACCTTTATGGCGAGGCAAGCCCTCTTATAAGCCGTCAGGCTCTCCACTGCGAGAAGATGACTTTTCAAAGCCCTGAAAACGGCAGGATAGTGACTGTTACCGCACCGCTTCCCGAGGATATGCTCTGTCTTATGACACCCGACAGGTAATATCCGTTTCAAGCTCCACCGAGCCTAGCACTTCATCAAGGCGGTCGGCATACTTTAGATAGCTTTGCGGATATTTGTGACGGAAAAGCCGCCACACATCAAAAATATCCGTCCTGTTCTCATACAGGGCTTTGTTCCACACCCCTGTGATGTTTTCTTCAAGGCGCTGTTTCACAAGTGCCGCCACCTGGTCTGAGCTTTTCTCGTCACGGATATCAAGAGAAGTGTGTGCAAGAACAGTGAGCTTCAATCTGCATACGAGCCTGCCGTTCTCGTTATCAAGCTTCAGACTGTGGCTGTCAGAGGTTATCCTAACGTCCATGGGGCTTCCATTATATTCGATCATATCATAATACTGCTCTGCTTTTCCCGTGAGCCACAGACAGCCTGATGCGTCAGCGTGGGAAAGATAGCTCTCAAGCACCGTACCTTTTCGTATAAGGGCGGTCTTTTTTATTTCCAACAGCGGCTCCTGCTGTTCCGCTGACTTTTCCTCATGGCTCTCCGCAAAATCTCCCAGCGGTTGTTTGATAGAGATAACTGGCATAGCGATATACTGCGGTGATCTTATGCAGGAAAGCAGATCGATAAGGCGGCACTCCACCGTTATGCCGTTTTTCACACCCATTTTTATGACCTGTGTGAAGTTTTCTGAGGACATCGTTCCCCTTGTTAGCTGAACGTTCATAAGCTCCTCTGCGGTATTTTCCGCCAAGCAAAGCTCCACTCCAAGAAAAACATTTTTGTCCTTTATAGCAAAAGAGAACAGCTCCTCCGGAGAGGAAAGATCTATATTTTTATTAAAGCATATTATTTGAAGATGGCCAAAAAAGATCTCCCTGCCTATCTGATACTGACAGCCCTCAATGGCGTCTCGGATACTCCTGCCTTTGCAATTGACAGTCTGTATATTGGACTGGCTCACATCAAGAGGAGTGTCAGAACCCATACTCTGGGTCTTAAAGACCTGCAGTGACACATTGTATTCCCCGTTCTCATAGTCAACGCCCATGGCGTGGCAAAGAACACGCTCCTCGATATCCACCTGCCTGCCGAAAGAAGAAGACAACAGCGTCACTGCTGCGATAAAAAGCACAACAACTACCTGTATCTTACGCTTTTTCATCAGATCTCGCCCCCTTTTTCACAAATATCAGGCATAGAAGCGGTATTACGCCTCCGAGAAATATGAGTGGGATAGGGCTGAGCCCTGCGTATGCGATGCTCTCCCACTTGTGAGGCAAGAGCCAGAAAAGCGTTGCCGCCGCAGGAATCGCCGCTGTTATTATCACGCCCGAGCCAGAACCGAGCTTAGGAAAAACATATCTCAGGCATCTGCCTGAACAATGGAAATATACTCCCAGCTTATATACCGAGAGCATTACCCACACGCCCATAACAGCGGCGTCATAGCGTTCTATTATGGCAGTGCGTGAAAATGCCGCAAGTGCGAAGAATGGCAGTTTCGCAAGAAGAGTGTAATCTCCAAGTATCATTGTGATAAAGCCTAAGACTATTTCAACAAGGGCAAGCCTTGTGAGCAGAAAATACACAGACGTTTTTGCTGCATTGCCCTTTGTTGATGGTAAAAGAAAAACTATCACTGCAAGATAAGAGCTTCTTGCAAGCTCGCTGACAGCAGAATGAAAAATGCCTTTTCCAACGTTTCTTTCCGCAAGGTGAAAATCAACGAATGTGAAATCTTCAAGAGAGCTTATAACAAGGATGGATGTCACAAAGAGAAAAAGTACAAAAAGCACTGTCCCCGTTTTTCCTATGACCCCAAGGCCTGACATTGCAACATATATCCCGCAGGCGGCAACGCTGAGAACTATCATGAGCCGTGGTATATAATCAGAAAAATAATAATCCATAAAATAGGTGAAGGTGCCGATAACATAAAATGACACTGTAAGAAAATATGCAAGATACATTGTACAAACTCCCCTGCCTGCCCACTTTGAACGGCTCACCACAAGGGTGCATGGGTCATCATTAGGAAAGCGCTTGTGGAAAGCCGCCATACCGCATATCATAACTATCTGAAAAACTGTAGACAGCACTGTTCCAAGCATAAGTTCCAAAGCGTTTGCGGTGCTTTCAGGGAGAAATGTCATCATTGAAAAGGCTCTTGTACAGATAAGCATTGCAAAAAACTGCATTGGCGTAAGCTTTTTCATTGGCTTCCCCCCTTTTCGTCAAGCTTGTATTCTTTAATGGTGCTGTGAGTTTTCTCATATGACCGAAAGCTCCGCCTTGAAATAACGTCCTTTATACCCTTTGAGAAAAATGGCGTAACAGGAGCGGTGTAAGATACTGCAAGGTCGTCCATGGAGTTTATATTTATCATCAAAAGCACAGTGCAAAGTGCAATGCCATAAAGCCCCGAGCCACCGCCCACCAGGATATACACTAGCCTTAATATAGCCGTCTGTTGATAAAGGCTCGGTATAACGAACGATGATGTTGTGGTTATCCCCACCACTATAAGCAGAGGGGCGGACACAAGTCCGCTTTTTACGGCAGCGTCGCCTATGATAAGACCGCCCACTATAGAAACAGTGCTTCCCACAGGCTTTGGAAGCCGCAAGCCTGCTTCTTTCATTATCTCAAACAGAAGCATTAGCACAAGCACCTCCACTGTCAACGGATAAGGCGTTGACTCCTCTGAAACTGCAAGATTCAGAAGAAGCTTCAATGTGAAGACCTCAGGGTGAAAGCTCGCCAGTGCAACATACAGTCCCGGAAACGCCACCGCTAGAAAGAACGCAATATATTTCAGCCACCGCATAAAGGTGACGTAAAAAGGCTTTTCCGTAAAATCGTCCATGGTCTGAAAATTTTCCGCAAAAAGCGATGGGCAGATAAGCACAAATGGCGTGCCGTCCACAAAAACACATATCCTGCCCTGATTTAGCCTTGTGCATATCATATCAGGTCTTTCGGAATAAGCCATTTGTGAAAACACTGACGAACCGAAGCCTTCGTCGATAAAAGGTTCGATATATCCGCTTGTGAGAACAGTATCGAGCTTTATGCCTTTGAGCTGTTTTCTCAGCCTGTCCACAGCATCTGAGCTTGCCCGGTCGCTCATGTAGACCATGCACACGTCGGTGGAAGAACGCTTTCCTATCTGCATCATCTCAAACCGCAGCGATGGTGTTTTCATTCGTCGGCGCACAAGAGAAATATTAGTTCTTATTGTTTCCGTAAAAGAATCCTGTGCGCACATTATAGTCTGCTCGCTTGCAGGCTCAGAAACCGACCGCTTGTCGTAACCTTGGATACCGTAAACAACAGCCTTTGAAAGCCCCTCCACAAATATGACCGCAAAGCCCGAAAACAAAAACTGTATGACGTCACCATAATTAAAGACCGTTTTTCTCTCGGCGGCAAGCAGGCTTTCTTTTGTCAGGAAGTCGAATACCTGCTCTGAATTGCCCTTTGACTTTTGTGCAGAAAGCTCCATTATAGGTCTGAAAATAAGCTCTGACATTGCGCTCGTTGAGATCATTCCCTCTATGGATACCAACGCACAGCTTACGGAGCATATCTTCACATTCATTATGTTAAGATCCATTGAATTGCCTGTTATGGTGCGAAGGGAAGTCATGGCGGCGTCAATGGTCTTATCTATCTCAGCGTTTTTGTAGTTTCTGAAATCGGGTGTATTCATTTTGTTTCTCCTACATGAAATTTTGTTGTATTTATTATCTGCGGCTGTTATCAGAATATTCTGCATTAAAGCTGCAAAAAATAGCTTTGACCATATTGGAGGAAAACAAAATGCTGATAGTTTTTTTCAGAGCCGTTATACTTTATATACTCATTGTCATAAGCATACGCCTTATGGGCAAAAGGCAGATAGGCGAATTACAGCCCTCGGAGCTTGTTATAACGCTTCTGCTTTCAAACATCGCCACCCTGCCTATCGAGGATATGACTATACCGATGTCAATGGGCATAGTGCCTATATTCACGCTGGTGTGCCTTGACGTTATACTCTCTCACTGCTCGCTTAAATTCAGAGGGCTTAGAAAGCTCATATGCGGCTCTCCGAAAATAGTCGTGACCCGTGGGATCATAGATCAAAAACAGCTCAAAGACCTGCGTTTTTCTGCAGACGATCTTTTGGAGTCCCTAAGAAGCATGGGTATATTCGATATAAACGAGGTACAGCTTGCGGTGGTGGAAACAACAGGCAAGATATCGGTCTATCAGAAAGCACAGTTTCGACCTGTGAACAATGGCGGAATGGGCTTAAAAGAATCTCAGACCGACCCTCCACAGCTCGTTGTCGACAACGGAAGGATAATATATTCCGCCCTTGGTCTTATCGGCAAGGACGAAAAGTGGCTCATGAAAAAGCTAGGAGAAAAGGGTATGCCCCTGAAAGATGTTTACATCTGCACCGCTGACCCCTCAGGGCAGATAGTTGCCATAAGAAAAGACAAGGGCAAGAAAAAAGTATAAAGGAGCAATCACAATGAAAAGATTGACCGCCTGCATTATTATCCTCACTGTCATAGCCGCCATGTCAGTGTTCTCCGTATTTGCGGTAAAAAAAGAAAACGATAAGTTCATAAGCCTTGTGAACGCCGCTGAAAACAGCTACAGAAATGAGGACAGCGACACAGCCCAACGGCTCGAAGAACTCGAAAATGCCTGGAATAAATATTATGTAAGAATATCATATATAGCACAATCCTGCACACTTGATGATATCTCCTATGCAGTGGCAAAGCTCCCCGCCCTATTGGAAAAGAGCTCTGAGGAATTTTTGTCAGAGTGCGAGAGCATACGCTCATGGACAGAGAAGATATACCACACTCAGTATCCTCATTTATATTCGGTTTTTTAATGTAGAAAAATTGTGTCTAAAACGTTATCAAAGTGTATGATTTTTTCTTGCGTTATTGTACAAATCTACAAAAATCATACAGAACAAGGCGGTTTCAAAGAGTTTTTCTTGACTTTTCTTTCTGCTAATATTATACTTAGAATGTATGAATAGGATAAAAAATTTTATCCTGTTTAGAAAAGAAGTATCAATGGAGGTATGAAATGAACACTATCAAGTTTTGTGCTAAGTGCGGAGCGCCAATAGGTCCAGAAGAAAAATTCTGTGGCGGCTGCGGTGCGTCTGTCGCCGAAATGGAAGCCGAAGCAGGCATTTCCACACAGCAGGCAGCACCTGCTCAGGCACCCGTTCAGCAGGCTCAGCCTGTACAGCAGCAGGCTCCTCAGTATGACCAGCAGTATGCACAACCAGCAAACAACTACGCTCAGGCAGCAGCTCCTGCGGCTGCAAAGCCAAATCCTTTTGCTAAGCTTGGCGAATGGGTAAAGGGTCACAAGAAGATAACACTTATCGCCGCTGCAGCTCTTATCGTTGTTATCGTTGCGATCATCATTCTGTGCAACATTCTTAAATATCAGGTGATCGACGCAAAGGATCTTTTCAAGTTTGAATTTAAGGGCATTGACGGCTGTGGCTATGTTGAGGCAGAGCTTAACTGCTATGACAAGAGCTACTATTCAATGGCAGACGCTACAAGCGCTCTCGGCGACCTTGCTGACGAGACAGATCTTGACCTTGGCGACCTTGATGATCTTTCCGACTATGCAAGCTCATCTGACAAGTCATCAAAGGTAAGCAAGTATTTTGCACTTGACAAGAAAACTCTTACAAAAGCATTTAACAAAGCTGATGATTTTACAGAAGCTAAGAAGATGAGAAATGCCCTTCTCAAAACAAATAGCGATGGCGAGTATAAGCTGAAGATCACTTTTGATAAGAAAGCAAACAAGAATCTTAAAAACGGTGACAAGGTAAAATGCACCGTAAAGTACAACGAGGATTCTCTCAAGGACAAGAACATAAAGCTAAAGAACACTGAGTTTGAGGTAACTGTAAAGGATCTTAAAAATGGTGAGGAGATCGACTTCTTCAAGGGCGTTGAGGTCAAGTTCTCAGGCTTTGACGGCAACGGCTCTGCTGACGTTTCATATGACTCAGCATATCCATTTATCTACTATGATTATGACTACAAGTCAGATCTGAAAAACGGCGACAAGTACACTGTTACAGCTAACATAGACGTTTATGGCGCAGAAGAAAGCGGTGACATGACTTGGTTTGAATATGACGACAAGTATTATACATACAAGACAGCCGACGTTAAGGACGGCAAGGTAACAAAGGATTTCACTGTTGAGGGTCTTGAAAAAACTCAGGAGATCGACCCATTCGAGGGACTTGAATTTGAATGCTCAGGCGGTGTTCCATTTGTTAAGCCTTACTCAGTAAAGGACGAGTCTATCCCTGCTGCTCTTAAGGACAATGTTTCTTACTCAGTATCATGCGATGATTATATTGGCATCGGCGGCACATTCAAGGTAACTTGCAGCCCTTATTCCTCACTTGCAAGAAATGGTATCACACTTTCCGGCAAAACTGAAACAAACGATTGGGGCGACACTGTTTATGTTAAGGAAATAACAGTTGACGAAACATTCCCTGCATATGTAACAGCTGACAACGGCAAGGCTGCTATGGACAGCTATCAGTCATATCTCGACGACAAGATCGAAGACATGAGAAAGGATATAAAGGGTCATTACGCTCCATATCCTGCTGACTTTGACGGCAAGGTAACATCTATCGAGTCTTTTGATTACGTTGACACTTATGTTGCATTCACAAACAAGAAGAATTATGATTCTTGGGAGAACACAAATGCACTCTACAATCTTTACAAGATAACTGTAAAGACAGATAAGGAGAAAAAGGCAGTTTCATTCTATGCTTCGATCTACTGCTCAAATATCGTTGCAACAGGTGAAACATTTACTGAAGAGCCTTACTTCTCAACATCTTACTACAACAAAGAAGCAGATTTCAAGAAGAAGGTAATTGAAGCCGAGGGTTACACAACAACTAAGGCTGGTGCGGCTTCAAAGCCTGCAACTGACGATTCTTCATCGGCTGCAGCAAACGAAGCAACAACTACGACCACAACAACAGCAAAGACCGATTCTTCTGTAGCAGAAACAACTACATCTGCAAAGGATAAGGCAACAACTACAACTCTCGTTCCATAAGAGTTAAATAGAGAGAAACACGCCGCGGAAATTTTCTGCGGCGTGTGTTTTTATGTCCTGACAACTCTTGAAAACCTTGTCAAAATGTGATATAATATTTGTTACGATAATAAAAAAGCAGCTCCGAAGAACCAGAGCTGCTTTATGAAACGATCGTTATTTAAGGCACTGTGAACCATTTTCAAAAAGCACTTTGTTGAGCTTTGCCACATCATAGCCTTTGTTTATTGCGTCAATGAGTATGCAATCACGGGTGTTTTTAGGATAAAGCTGAGCTTCACCCGCAAGGGTCAGAAGTCGCTGAACGGTATCAACATCAAGCTTCATTGCAAGTGCGATAGCGATTATCTTATCCTTGCTTGGAAGTCTTGCTCCTGCAAATATCTGATATCCATATATTTGATTTAGCTGGGATATTCTTATGACCTCTATCTTTGTCATCTTTTTCTTTTTCACAAGCTCACAAAGATAACGTGCAAAATCCTGTCTGTCAAGAGAATCCTTATTGTTGCTTAAAAAACTGTTGATATCATCGCTTCCATTTAGCTCCTCCATAAGCTGTGTTGTTTTTTTCATGTCACCAGTTCCTTCCTATAATAATTTATTTTTTACATTTTTACATTGGAGATGAGAAATATGTCACAAAAAAGCTTATATGATTTTGAAACAGAACAGATCGACAAAATGTTCGACTGCAAAAACTATCTATTTAAAAACAGCAAGCACGAAAAAGTCATTTTAGAGAGTGACACAGGTGTAAAAATGGTGCGGCACATTATCTATAAGCCTGCTGACGTTTCTGTATACCAAAGGCTCGCATTGATAAATAATCCATATCTTTGCCGTATCTACGAGATCTCCGAAAGCACTGAAGCATATACTATCTATGAAGAATTCTGCGACGGCATGACTCTTACGGATTATGCAAACGGCGAAACACTAGCAGAACACGACGCCCTGAACATTACCTGCTCCATATGCCAGGGATTGTATGCTCTTCACAACAGCGGCATCGTTCACCGTGATATAAAGCCTGATAATATTATAATATGTGACGACAATAATGTCAAGATTATAGATTTTGATATTTCTAAAATTTATAAATCTAATCAACGCTCTGACACCCAGACTTTAGGAACTGTAGGCTTTGCCGCACCTGAACAATTCGGTATGCAGCAATCTGACGCAAGAACAGATCTCTATTCTCTGGCAGTGCTTCTGAACGTTCTTTTGACAGGCGAACACCCGTCGGTCAAAATGTGCGAAAACAAAAAAATTCTGAAAGTCATAAAGAAATGCCTTTCTATCAATCCAGACGACAGATATAGCACTGCGGAAGAGCTGTACAATGTGCTTAATAAGATCAGGAGAAAACTAAAATATGAAAAAATGTCCTAATTGCGGAAGAATTCTTCATGACGATTCCATTTTTTGCTTTGGCTGCATGAGCGAAATAAACAAGAGGCAAGAAATAGTTCTCGCTACTCCAAAAAAAGTGTTTTTAAAAGCAAAAATAACCACACCAATAATCGCTGTGGCATTAGTATCCGCAACTGTTTTCGGGGTGTATACTTATAATAACAATAGTGATAAGACCACGGCTGTGAAAAAAAGCACACCTCAATCTGCTGCCACTGTCACCACAAATACACCTGTGACAACTACTCTGCCTCCCGTCACCACTGTCATGACTACTACCACAAAAAAGCGTGAGCCTGACAAGGCTGCCCTTGCGTCAGATATTGCAGAAGGGGCGGCGTTAGCAGAGTCAAAAGCCGCCGCAGTCACCACCACTACCACTACAGAAAAAGTGACTGAGCCTGTGACAGAGCCTGAGATACAGCAGGATATACCGCAGGAAAACACAGAAGATACCCAGCAGGCCGAGTCTGTCGAGCCTGAATATTACTCCCCTGATGGTGCAAGTCAGATGACCCTTGACCTGCTCGATTATGTAAATCCTCTCCGTGAGAAATATGGTCTGAAACCACTCCGTGCAAGCGGACAGCTTGATGAATGTTTGCAAAAGAGCCTGTATCAAATGGACGACTACTGCCAAGGCATTGGCAACGTATACGAACATCTCTCTGAGGTCGGTCTGCCTAACAACAGCAAAATACGACAATTCACAGCAAACAACAGCTGTGTTTCAGACTATGACGAGGCATACACAGAGCTTTTTACTTGGTTAAAAAATAATGCAAGCTTCGGTCTCTCTTACGGTGACAATCTGATCAACGGCTTGGAAGATTACACATATCTTGGTGTTTGCTTTTTCCATGATGATATAGTTCAGGAAAGAAAAGACCACATGTGGAATGACCCAGATAATGGTGAATACGAATCTATGCCGCTATATCAATGCTATGTTTATGTTATGAAATAAGCCGACAATATCCGACTTGAATATTTTATGTGTCTGTGATATAATAAAGGCAACACAAAACGTAAAAAACAAATTACAAAAAAGAGGATATTTATGAATAATCAGACTAATAACGAGAATTTATCCCAAGGCACTAATAGCCAGCCTGACGAATACAGCGCTTATCGTGATGAAGAATACGAAAGAATGCGCATTGAAATGGAAAAACGCCGTGCTGAAAGGCGCGCAAGAGAACACAGGCGTGTTATGAAAAACCGTATCATTGCCATAGCAATTCTTTTGGTGATAATTTTTGTGATAGTGAAAGCCTGTGGTGGAAAGTCAGACAACAAGCCTGCTGCTGATTCATCATCACAGACCGAAAGCACAAAGCAGGCGGAAGCAAAGACCACCACCAAAAAGAAAACCTCCGACAACAGCAAAGCAGAAGAAACAAAGCATAAGATAGAGCAGTCAAACGGCATGACCTTTGTTGACGGTATTCTTATTGTGAACAAGACCTACTCCCTGCCATCAGATTATGCACCGGGCGTAAGCACAATTGCACAGAACGCCTTTGACGAAATGGCAGCTGCAGCGGCTCAGGACGGCATAACGCTCTTTGTAAATTCAAGCTATCGTTCATATCAGGATCAGGAATCTCTTTATAACTCCTATGCCGCAGAGCGTGGCACAGAAGCCGCAGACGAGGTATCTTCCCGTCCGGGACATTCAGAACATCAGACGGGTCTGACCTTTGATGTAAACACCACCGAGGACAGCTTTGCAGGCACTCCCGAAGCCAACTGGCTGGCTGAACACTGTGCAGAGTACGGCTTTATTATCCGATACCCTGAGGGAAAAGAGGATAAAACAGGATATGTGTATGAGCCGTGGCATATCCGCTATCTTGGCAAGGAAAAAGCCGAAGCTGTCACAAAGAGCGGACTTTGCCTTGAAGAATATCTTGGTGTCACCTCTGATTACAAATATGCCGAAGATCAAAACTGTTCAAGCCTGAACACTTCCGACACACAATCAAGTCAGGCAGACGGCTATTATCAGGACAACACAAATTATGATTATCAATACTGATACAAACACAAAGCGGACAGCCACAGGAAAGTGGTTGTCCGCTATTCTTTACTTTGTCATACGGGACGTCGAAAACGCAGTCCCCTACAGCCAAATATCCGTTACTTATTTTCTGAGCTTTCTGTGCTATCAGAGCTTTCCAAACTGCTGTCATCATAGTGGACAGGCTCAGTTGTAAGACCCTTATCTCCTGCCTCTATGGCTTTCTCAGTCATATCGTCAACTATGCGTTTGAAAACTTTGAACGCCTTATCATAATTCTCCTGCATAGTTTCCTTTGAGTCGCCCAAAGTCTTAACTGGCGTTCTCATTGAAAGGTGGATATCATTCGGCATATTCTCGAAGTTAAGCTCCTTTGCCATGATCTCCATGTTCCAGCTCATGCCCATATCATCAACATACTTGTTGTTCGGAAATTCCTTTGGCAACTCAGGAGTCATTATTGACTTGAACTCCTCGTCAGTGTTTGAGTCTGTTATAACAAGTATAGACTCGCCCCCCTGAAGCTGTGCCAAAAACTTAGTGCTGTTCACGTTCTGTTGCTGATAATCGTCGCTGTGAGAATTTAGCGGAATCATAATGACCTCAACATGGACATAACCATTGCCGTCAAGATCGTCCGTGTATTTTTCAAAGAAATTCTCCAGTTCCTCCTGACGTGTTTCCAAGCCGTTGTTTGCGATCATAAGCACTGTCAGGTCAGCCTTTTCTCGCCTTGCAGCGTCAATAAAAATAAATGCCGCCACCGCTATGATAAATATTGTAAAGATTATCCACACCTTGTTGTGATAAAAGAAATTCTGCACCTTTTCAAAGCCGTGAAGCTCTCTTATTTGGTCATGCTCTTCCTTTATGGAAGACTCGCTTTCATCGATAACTCCGCTTTTGAGCTTCATAAGCTCGATACGCTCCTGAGCAAGCCTGCGTTCACGTTCCTTTTCTTCCTGACGTTCACGCTCACGTCTTTCAGCTTCCGCCTGCTCTAAAACCTGCCTTTCACGCTCCTCAGCCTCACGCCTTTGCTGAGCCAGTGTGCGCTCATACTCTGCGTCATCAGCGTCCTCCAACAGACCCTGACCCTCCAGACTTTTGTCGAGCTTTGATATATTAATGTCCTTTTCGTCTTTTTTTGACATATCACTGCCGTCCTTTGCGAGATATTTTATATCATATTAGTATAAACCAATAATATTAACTCCGTATTAACAAAAAAGAGATAGCATTTTCATGAAAAATGTCTATATACAATTAAAGATAAATTGTGTATAATATGCATAAATCAAATAAATTAAGTTGTGATAATAACAATTTAGTGAAAAGAGGAGAGATAGCAATGCTTGAAAAGATCATACAGAAAAACACAGAAAAATCAGAGATATCCGAACAGCTAAAAGGGCTGAGAGAACAGCTCACACTGCTTGAAAACAAAATAAAGACCGCAGGAGTGCCTGTTATAATCACATTTGACGGCTGGTCTGCCGCAGGCAAAGGCTCGATGATAGCAAAGCTCATACGCTCTCTTGACCCACGTTTTTACAAGGTGGTTTCCTATCGTGCACCGAATGAGCAGGAAAAGCGTATGCCATGGCTGTGGCGTTACTGGCAGACACTGCCGAAAAAAGGTGAGTTTCTTATCCTTGACCGAAGCTGGTATCGCGACACTGTGAACGCCTTTATGTACGGTGAGATAGACAAGGAAACAAGGGACACACGTCTTGAAGATATCTGCACCTTTGAAAGGCAGCTTACAGATGACGGATATGTTATCGTGAAAATTTTCCTGCACATTACCGAAGACGAGCAGAAAAAGCGTATCGAAAAGCTGGAGAACTCCTCTGTTACAAGCTGGCGTGTGGAAAGCCACGATATAAAGAACATGGAAAAATACGATAAGTTTTTCCGCAGATATGACAAAATGCTTGAAAACACAAACACAGCATTTGCTCCGTGGACTTGCGTTGGGGCAAATGAACGTGCCTCTGCTGAGCTTGAAGTGCTGACAGCGGTCACAAAGGCAGTAAGCACTGCAGTTTCCGCCAAGGAGAAGGGCGAACATTATATTCCCGAACCACAGCTCGACACCTGCGGATACAATTATCCTGAATATAAAACTATTGAAATGCCTGCTCTTGCAGAAGTGGATATGAACAAGTCCCTTGACGAAGCGGAATATGAGAAAAAGCTGAAAAAATATCAGGACAAGCTTTTCAAGCTGCAAAATCTCTGCTATCAGAAGAAGATACCTGTTATAATATGCTATGAAGGCTGGGATGCAGCAGGAAAAGGCGGAAATATCAAGCGTATTGCGGCTGCCCTTGATCCAAGGGGCTATGAAGTTCACCCTATCGCTGCACCAGAACCGTCAGAGCTTGCAAGGCACTATCTATGGCGTTTCTGGACACGTCTTGAAAAGAATGGTCACTTTACTATCTTTGACCGCACATGGTATGGCAGAGTAATGGTCGAGCCTATCGAAAAGCTCACCCCCGAAGAACGTGTGAACATGGCTTATCGTGAGATAAACGAGTTTGAAAGTCAGCTTCATGATTGGGGCGCAGAGATAATAAAATTCTGGGTGAATGTTGATAAAGACGAACAGCTCCGCCGTTTTAACGAGCGTGAGAACACGCCTGAAAAGCGTTGGAAGATAACCGATGAGGATTGGCGCAACCGTGAAAAGTGGGACACCTATGAGAAATATGTTGACCGCATGATAACACTTACCTCCACAGATATAGCACCATGGACGATACTTGAGGGCAACGATAAAAAATACGCCCGCATAAAAGCACTGAAAACTATTGTGAAACGCCTTGAAAAGCGTTTGGAAAAAGAAGATAAATAAAAAAAAGCGGCGAAGCGTAATGCTCCGCCGTCTTTTATTTGCCGTCAGATCAGCATCCGCAGCCGCCGCAACCATTGTCGCAGCCACAACCACCGCAGCCGTTTCCGCAACCGCCACAGCCATTTCCGCAACCGCCGCAGCCACAGCAGAATATGAGAATAAGGATAATGATCCACCAACAACCGCCAAATCCACAACCGTTCATAAATGAAATCTCCTTTTTTATTAAGATTTATAAAGCTGAAGCTTTGCTCCGTTGCTTTATATTACAGTTTATGACGCAGAGAAAAATGTGTTACAAAAAAATCTGCAAGGAGAATTTGTCCTGTGCATAAGAATATAAAAGCGATAAAAATGCGAGAATAACAAGACGCAAAACTGTCAAGAATGTAGCTAAGACAAAGCTTTGTCTTAAACATTTTAAGGGGTGAATATTATGAACGAACAGTTTTTTGATAGCGACAGCTTTACACCAAGGGCAAGAGAGCTTGTGAAAAATGCCGTCACTCTGGCAGGAAGCTGGGGGCATACTTATATCGGCACTGAGCATATCCTGCTCTCTGCCGCCTATGAGGAGGACTCCACAGCCTGTGCAGTGCTTCTGCGCCACGAGGTCACGGCTCAAAGTATAGAGGAGCAGATAGAATACATCATAGGCAGAGGCACGCCATGCCGTCTTACGAAAAATGACATCACTCCTAACGCTGCTGCTGTTTTAAAAGGCGCAAAAAGGCTGTGCGAGAGCATGGGTGGCGGTATCGCAGGAACGGAATACATTCTTGCTATGATACTCCGCCGCAGTGATTGCTGTGCCTTTGAGATATTGCAGCAGTTAGGGGTGAACTGCAACAAGATGTACAACGATTGCTCATTGTCAGGCAACGAGCCTAATATTTTTTCAGACAGAAATTATCCCAAGCTAAAGACCCTTGAACGCTACGGCAGAGAGCTTACACGCAAAAGCGAGTGCGAAAGATTTGACCCCTGCATAGGCAGAGAAGCTGAAACAGAACGTATCATGGAGATACTCTGCCGCCGCACAAAGAACAATCCCTGCCTTGTAGGTGAGGCAGGTGTGGGAAAGACCGCTGTTGTGGAGGGGCTTGCGAGAAAGATCATGCTTGGAGAAGTGCCGTCTGCGTTGTCCTCAAAGCGGATCTTCTCCCTTGATATAACTGCCCTCCTTGCAGGAGCAAAATATCGTGGGGACTTTGAGGAGCGATTGAAAAGCTGTATGGACGAAGCCGCAAAGGCTGGAAACGTAATACTTTTCATTGATGAGCTTCACAACATAATGGGTGCAGGAGCGGCAGAGGGTGCAATAGACGCTGCAAATATCCTGAAACCACAGCTTGCAAGGGGCGGTCTACAGCTCATAGGCGCAACGACTTTTGAGGAATACCGCAAAAATATTGAAAAAGACTCAGCTATGGAGCGACGCTTTCAGAAAGTGAAGATAGATGAGCCTGATCAAAGCCAAACCTGCCGTATCCTCAGCGGTCTTATAGACAAATATGAACAGCACCACAGCGTTGACATCTCCCCTGACCTTATCCCATATGCAGTTAAGCTTGCCGCAAGGTATGTCACCGACAGATTTTTTCCTGACAAAGCAATTGATATCCTTGACGAAGCCTGTGCCTGTGCGGTCATAGAGCAAAGTGAAAATAATTCTGGTGAGAAAATATCAGACGCTTTCAACGATTATGTGAAAGGCAAGCTCACCCGTGACGAATATCTCACCGCCATAACAGAGTGCCGTCCAAAGCGCATACCACTTGAAAAAAGGCACATTGACAGCGTTATTTCATCGCTCACAGGCATAAACTGCGCCGATATCGGACAGGACGAAGCCGCAAGGCTCACAGGGCTTGAAGATAAGCTAAGCGAAAGCATTGTGGGACAGCAGACGGCTATAAAGTCACTCTGCTCTGCCGTCCGCCGCTGTCGTGCAGGACTAAAGGGCAGCGACCGCCCCATGGGAAGCTTTATTTTCTTAGGGTCAACGGGAGTGGGCAAGAGCCAGCTTGCAAAAGATCTTGCCAAAACGCTTTTTGGCAGAGATAATGCCATTGTAAAGCTTGATATGTCAGAATACATGGAACGCCACAGCGTTTCAAAGCTCATAGGCTCGCCCCCTGGATATGTAGGCTTTGACGAGGGTGGCAGGCTTACCGAACAAATTCGCCGCAAGCCCTACTGTGTGCTTCTTCTTGACGAAATAGAAAAGGCTCACCCTGACATCTACAATCTGCTTTTGCAGATACTAGAGGACGGCTGTCTTACCGACTCCGCTGGCAGGACAGTTTCTTTCTCCAATGTCCTTATAATAATGACCTCGAATATCGGCGTGAAAAAGCTTGCCGAAACCAAGACCGTGGGCTTTTCAAACAGCAAGTCAAATGGCGAAGCCAAGAAAAAAGCCATGCTCTCAGAGCTTAAAAGCTTTATGTCTCCCGAGCTTTTAGGCAGGATAGATGAGGTGATAGTTTTTAACGATCTTACCCTTTCCGATATGGAAAACATTACACGCCTTGAAATATCCGCTCTTGAAAAAAGGCTCTCTGAACTTGGCTGTACACTCGCCTGTCAGCCAGAGGTCTACCCTTTTATCGCAAAGCAGGCACTTTCAAAAAGCGGCTCTGCACGAGAGATACGCCACATAATTACCGCCCTCATAGAAAATCGCATAAGCGATATGCTTATCTCCTCCGCCTGCCGTGACTTTTCTGTTTGCGTATCTGAAAACACCTTAACTGTCGCACAGCACCGCAGACAACTGTGTTCATAGAAATTTTACAAAGTATAGTTGAGGGATATTTTACAAAAGCCCGCCCATATGTTATAATATTTTTATATTGTTGCCCAAGCGGCAAAAGGAGGATAAAAATGTCTGACAGAAAATACAAGCTATATTCCGACTCCACCTGCGATCTGTCGGAGGATATATTAAAAAATATGGACGTGACGCTTCTGGAATTATCTTTTGAGGTAAACGGTGTTGTAAAGAGCAAGAATGACATGACGCTGCCTGAATTTTATTCCCAAATGCGAAACGGAGCAGTAACGAAAACATCGCAAATAGGTATCTCCGACTATGAACAGGCTTTTGAAAAGGAACTTGCCGCAGGCTATGACGTGCTTTATCTTGGATTTTCGTCAGGTCTTAGCGGCAGCTTCAACACTTCCTGCATTGCAAGAGATAGCGTAATGGAAAAATACCCAGAAGGCAAGATAATCTGCATAGACTCCCTCTGTGCTTCAACAGGCGAAGGTCTTTTGCTCATAAAGGCTGACGAAAAGAAAAAGCAGGGTCTTTCCATTGACGAGCTTGCCCAGTGGATCACTGACAACAGGCTTCACCTATGCCATGTTTTCACAGTTGATGACCTGAAATATCTCCACCGAGGTGGCAGAGTATCAAAGACTGCCGCCATAGCAGGCTCTATTCTTGGCATTAAACCGCTTCTACACGTTGACAACGAGGGACATCTTATCCCAGTTGGAAAGATACGAGGCAGAAAGCAATCCATTGAAAAGCTTGTGGATATGATGTGCGAACGCATGGGAAATTGGGATAATTCCACAGTAGCCGTCTGCCATGGCGACTGCCTTTCAGACGCAGAATATGCAGCCGACCTTATGCGAAAAAAGCTTGGCAAGAAGACCACTGTGCATATCTGCTACACAGGTGCTGTTATAGGCTCACACTCAGGACCTGGAACTCTCGCTCTGTTCTTTATGGGCGACCAGCGATAAAAATACAATACAAAAGCGGACGAAGCCCGAAAACTTCGTCCGCTATTTTTATATGTGATATCAAAGACCCTTTGCCTTTTTCAAAGTTATACCATTATCTCCAAGCGGGATAGCGTGGTCAAGTCCAACGAACTTGCCTCCCTCCTGCCAAAGAACTTCCTTGACAAAATCATACTTTTCCTCGTCCCATGTAACAAAATCGTCCTTTACAAGTCCGCCCGTGTCACCTGAGTTTGCATTGAAGCACCAGAAAGTGTGATTTACATGATTGTCCTTTATGAGCTTTCTCATGTAGGTCATCCAAGTTAGGTTAGGCTCTGTCATAAAGCCGCCCCACTCGCCTATAAGAAGCGGTGCGATATCCTGCTCCTGAATGTAGAACCAGTTGTCTTTCCAGCAATCTTTCATAAGGCTCTTGTATGTGTAATCCCCCTCGAACCAAGGCTGCTGATAAACTGTCGGACCATAGTCGTGCGGCGAGTAAACAAGCTTATCCTGATATTTGCCAAGGTCGATAGGATAGTCCTTTACGCCCCTGAGATTTCCGCCCCACCAGTTGAAATAGTAATCATCACTGTTGGTGGAGGAATAATCCCCGTTTTTCTTGATGTTCTTAGGGTATATTTCGATACCCTCGACCATTATAAGCACATTAGGATTTTTCGCAAGCACCTTGCTCGCTGCCGTTTCAGCCACATACTTCCAGTTGTTTGCATCCTTTGAATCATTCCATATTGCCGCAGCGTCACCCTCGTTAGGCTTGCCGTGGGGCTCGTTTTTCAGGTCAAATGCAACGATAGTGTCATTGTCCTTATATCTGTCGGCAAGCCACTCCAAAGCATGGTAATAGTCCTTTACAGTGACCTTGTCAGTATACCACAGATTTACAGTATGACCGCTGGCATTGGTTTCCGCTGAATGGATATCAGGCATTACTTTAAGACCGTTTTCCTCCGCAAGCTTGAGAAAATAATCAAATATCTCAAGGCTGTTCATAGAGTTCAGCTCTTCATTGTATGCGTTATTGTAGTTCGCCTTTGGATATTCGCCCTCCGACCACTGGTTGATAAGCTCCGCTGACATAGGCACTCTTATAAGGTTGAAACCATGGTCTGCGATAGCTTCCACCGATGACACAAGCTCGCTGTTCCAAAGTCCGTCAAAGGTGTTAGTGCCTGTGTTGTAGCCAAACCAGTTCACGCCCGTGAGCCAAACCTCTTTGCCGTCCTTATCAAGTATCTTGCTTCCGTCTGTGTGGAGCCAATCATCGCCCTGTTTAGCCTTTGAGGTACGCTTTAGAAGCTTTTTAACGTCCTTTTCCGTGACCTTTTTGTCATTATTCTGATTATTGTTGTTATTGTTATTATTCTGTGATACCTTGCCCTTTTTAACAGTACACTCCACACCGTTTAGCTTTGCAGACTTAACATTGAGCTTTGTTCCAGTTCCGATATTACAGCCGATAGAGGTCGAACCGCCCTTTGCGATCTCGCCATTGTAATCAACATTCGTGACCGTGAGTTTGTTGCCCTTGACCTTAAAGTTGCCGTTCCAGCCGTCACAGCTTTTGAGCTGGTCAATTTCAAGCTCCAGCGTCCACTCCTTGAGGGCTTCATCGGAGTTGTTCTCAATGCCTATCTCCATGCCTGTCATGACCTTGTCGCCGTCCTGCCAACTGTTGTCCCCTGAATAGGAGATGATAAAGCCCTTTTCCTTTTTATCGTCCTTGCTTTCCTGAGAGCTTTCCTCTTCATCAGCATCAGGCCCGTCCTCGCTTTCATCAGCCACAGAGTCCTCCTCACTGGTGTCATCGGTTTCTGAAGCCACCGCAGAACCGCTCTCCGCCTTTGAAGCCGAGCTGTCCACGTCTTTTTTACCTGATGTTGCCACCAGTATCAGTGCAATAACAAGCCCCACTATAACAGCGCCCATGCCTGCAAAAGCGATAATAAGCTTTTTGTTTATGCCTTTTTTGCCCACATTCTCCTGCTGGCTGTTTACGTCTTTTTTCTCATCACTCATAAGCTTTCCCCTTTATTTTGATTTTTACATATTTATAAGACCGCCGAGTATTACGCCCGACGGTCGAACTTTCTTTTTTTGGCGACTTATTTTACTGACTGGAGTTTCTCGCTAAGGAACTTCTCCTCAAACTTGTCTGACGGCATAGGTCTGCCGAAATAATAGCCTTGTATAACGTCAGTTTCCAGGTCTCTCAGGATATCGAACTGCACCTGTTCCTCAACGCCCTCTGCGCAAACTGCTATATGCAGGTCGTGAGAAAGATTAACTATCATTTTAACAAACACCGCAGTGTCAGGATTTTTTGCGATATCATCAATAAACGACTTGTCTATTTTAATGGTATTCAGAGGCATTTCCTTTATGCAGTTAAGCGAAGAATATCCTGTTCCGAAATCGTCCAGTGCTATCTTCACGCCCTTGTCTGTTATATGCTTCAAAAGCTCCTTCATCTTTTCCATATCATGGATAGCAAGACTTTCAGTGACCTCAAAACATATCTTCTCAGGGGGTGCGCCTGTTTCGTCAAAAAGTGTGTCTATCTTGTCAAGGAAATCAGGCTCAATTATCTGACCTACAGACAGATTGATGTTCATTCTCAAATCAAGCCCTGCGTCAGCCCACTTTTTGCACTGTCTGCCTGCGATCCTTATCATGTTCTCGCCCAAGAGATTGATATAGCCAAGCCTTTCCGCCATAGGGATAAATTCGGCAGGGGAAACCTGACCGAACTCAGGTGGATTCCACCTCATAAGCGCTTCACAGCCCACAAGCTTCTTTTCGGAGCTGCTGAATATAGGCTGATAGTACGCCGTGAAATGTGCAAAGCCATTTGTGATATCCTTGTGCATAAGCCTTTCAAGTTCGATCTGCCTTGAAAGTATCCTGCCGATAGTTTCGTTATAATTTATAGTGCAATTCTTGCCCTGCTTTTTCGCATATGAAATGGCAAGGTCGATCCTTTTAAGAACTGTGTTTACAGTATCGTCAAGCTTTGGGAACTTCGCAACGCCCATTGAACAAGTGCAATAGCAAGTGCTGTTAGCTATCTGCCACTCTGTGTTGAACTTATCATGTATGATCTTGCATATCTTGTCGATCTCGGTCTGATCCTGATCTCTCAGAAGCACAACGAACTCATCGCTGCCAAATCTAAAAACGCTCAGCTTTTTATTCTTCTGGGCAAAATCCTCAAAGAATTTACCTATCTCTTTAAGAAGTCGGTCACCATTATTGTGGCCATAGCTGTCATTTATGTTTTTGAAATTATCAAGGTCAATGAGCATAACAGTGCTGTTCTCATCGCTTTCAATAATGCCCTGTATACTCTTATCAAGACTTAATCTGTTAGGAAGACCTGTGAGATTATCGTAAAAGACCTGCTTTTCGATGACCCTCTCATAATTTATCTTTTCTGAGATATCATTAAGTGTACAAAGTCTGATAGTTCTGCCGTCATGCCATTTTATGAGTTTTTCCGACACATTGAACCATTTGTTCATGATCTCGGAATAATAATCTCCTCCAAAAAGCATTCCTTCCTTATGAGCAGGAAGTTCACACCAAGTTTTGCTGAAAACGTCACTTTCCTTTTTGCCGACCAGTTTCCCCAAATACTGTTCAAAGCTCTTGCTGGCAAAAACTATCTCACCACTGTCCTGTGCCACTGCAAGCACATAGGAATTCATATTATCCATAACGTCAGTAAGCGTGCGAGTAGTGCTTTCAGCATGTTCAGCCGCTCTCCTAGTATGGAGCATGCCAGAAAGTATGTATGTCAGACGTGAGGCTAGCTGTATCTCCTCAGGGGACCATACTCTCTCAGGATCAGAGGACAAAAGATTGAAATATGCAACATACTTATTGGTGTCCTTGACAGCACAAGTGAGTGAACAAGGATACACCACCCCACGCAGGGATATTTTCTCCGCATCTCCATTCGGATGAGCCTTATCCGCAACGTGGATACCAGTTTGCATAAGCGCTTTTTTCATTGCATTGTATCTATTTCTATTAAATTCTTTATCAAAAGCAAATACAGTATATTTATGTGTATCAGCGATCAATTCATAACTCAAAGGTTCTGAGTTTTCATAGCCTGAAACTGTTACCGTAGCCGCATTGACATAAAGTGCAGAGCAAATACTTTCGAGAAAATTCTTGCACACATTATCAAATCTGTCATCGCTTTCAAGTATTTTCAAAAAGCTCTCGAACTTTTCGTTATAGGTCTTAGCTGGTATTTCCATACAAACAGCCCTCCTCTGCTTATATAAATACGTCTAGCATCATTATAACATATTT
The DNA here is from genome assembly GCF_040909065.1 of Ruminococcus sp. RTP21359st1_H3_RTP21359_211015. Taxonomy (NCBI): domain Bacteria; kingdom Bacillati; phylum Bacillota; class Clostridia; order Eubacteriales; family Oscillospiraceae; genus Ruminococcus; species Ruminococcus sp. RTP21359st1_H3_RTP21359_211015. The sequence goes on along the minus strand of NZ_JBDGDD010000017.1, from coordinate 12,296 downwards.
TCTGTAAAATCACAAGGGGAATTATAGAAATTTATTTATAATGTACAAAACAAATGACCAAATTTATATATTATTAAAAAACAAGCCCCGTAGTTAAGCTTAAAAAAAGTTTAACTGACGGAGCAAATGTGACCGAACCGATAAGCCGAGTTTTGTCGAGTGCGATAATCTATCTGGACTGTACGTCGCCGCACAGCTCTAGCCACCTATAGCCCCAAGTCTGACGAGCAGCCATTGACTTGCAAGCTACCATTGGTGTTGCATCGGATAAGGTTTACATAGCAATGACGTCTCCGCCATTCTGGTGGGCTTTTACCCCACCTTTCCACCCTTACCAACAAAAGTTGGCGGTATATTTCTGTTGCACTGGCTCTAAGGTCACCCTCGGCTGACGTTATCAGCTATCCTGCTCTATGATGCTCGGACTTTCCTCATAAACCTAGAACGTTTACGCTATCGCATAGCTCGCTCACACTATGATTATATCACATGAATGACGAAATGTCAAATAAAAGCCTGCATAGACAGTGAGCATTCTTAAAAATCATGCAAAACGTCTCACACATATTTACAATTTACAGAAAATGTGATAGAATTAAAATAACCAAATCAAGGGAGCGTAAAAAATGAGAACTTGTCCTCACTGTGGCAGCGAGCTTCACGATGATTCTACTTTCTGCTTTGCCTGTATGTCCATCGTCAACGAGCGTAAAGAATTACTTATAAAGGTAAACACGTCACGCAAAAGAACCATACCAATGGTTTGTGTTGCAGTCGCTATCATAGCCGCATCGTCAGTGTTTGCCGTTGTCAGCAAGAAAAACAATGCCGTAGAAACTAAAACACCTGAGCCTGCAAAAGCTGTGACAACTTCTGCCACTGTAACGACCATACCGCAGACAACGACTGCCGCCACAACAACTGTACCTACTACCACCACCGCACCTGCACCAACGGCAGATGAGATAGACATAATTTCAGGCGGTATTAGGCAGGCTTCCACAGGCACAGCAGGAACTACTACCACTACAACAACCTTGCCTGAAGAAACTCAGCCTGAAGAAAATAATGGTGAAAATCAGCCTGATGAAAATAACGTTCAGCAGGAGGATAACACAGCTCCAGCCGAGCCCGAGCCGTCATATTATTCCGAGGACGGAGCAGAAGAAATGACTATCTACTATCTTAAATATATAAACAATATCCGTGAAAGCTATGGTCTTAAACCATTCAGGGCTTGCGGTCAGCTAGACAAAGCAGTGCTTGACAGTTTGCATGCAGAAAAAGATACAGCTACTACAACTCATATCGAATTAACATCTGACCCATATTCTGAACTTGCAAATGTTGGTTTGCCTTTAAACAGTGAGATAACATTTGTTTATGGCTGGGGCTTTCACTATGATGAAGGGCAAGACCCATTAAAAAAATGTCTTGAAGCCCTACATCAAGACTTTCCAAATGACAATTTCAATGATAATGACCTTGCGCATGGCATGAATGATTATACCTATCTTTCAGTAGTCTACTACCCCGACCCACTTATGGATAAGAACGCCAAAGAAACTGCAAACGAATGGTGTCCATATGACGGACAAAGATATGGGATAAGGATATATGCAATGAAATAATGCACGGCAAAATTCGCTATATAGGAAGGAGCGTAAAAATGAGAACTTGTCCTTTATGTGGAAAGCGAGGGCGAGATCGATACTAGGAATGAAATAACATTGGATAAGCTAAAAAGCAACCTCAGCGACGTTGGACTTCCCTCAGACAGTGAATTTATAAGGGTAAGCTATGTAATGAACTGCTGTAAAAGCTATGATGAAGTATTTGAGTATGCCAAAAAAGTAAATTTTTCAAACGAGCTTTTCACTGATAAAGAAGGCACACTTACAGTTTATTCACAAAGACTGGATTACAAATATTTCGGCTGCGCAATATATGATAGATGTGATAGTCAGCAAAAGCCTAATGGTGATATTTCATACACGACCGAATATGTCTGCGAAATTTGGCTAATGAAATAAGCAAAATTAAAGTTTACAAATCATCTTATAATTAGCCTTGATATATTGTTTACAATCCACAAAAATTATGCTAAAATAAATGTATGCTTTTAAGCTCTTAGCTTTATCAGTAAATAATATAACAAGGAAAAAACATCTATGAATTTCAATATCAAAAAGGTCGCAGCCGCATTTTTAAGTGCGGCCATGCTCACCACAGGCTCGGCTCAGCTTTCTGTTTTTGCACAGCAGACGCTTAAATATGAAGCCGAAAACGGCACTTTGGGCGGTTCTGCCTATATCAAAACAGACAGCTCCGCATCAGGCTCTAGGTCAGTTAGTTTTTCAGACTCAAGCTGCACATGGTCACAGACTGTTACAGTCAGCGAAAGCGGATACTACAAAATAAAGCTTTACAGCCGCGGGGAAGGCTCGGATAAGATAAACAACCTTTCTGTAAACGGCTCAAATGCAGGCACTTTCAGCAGTGCAAACGGCTCTGCCTATAAAGCGTCCACAGTGAATGGTATTTATCTCAAAAAGGGTCAGAACAATGTCAAAATAACAATGTCGTGGGGATATTTTACTCTCGACTACATAACCATTGAAAAAATGAGTTTTTCAAATGCCTACACTGCCGCTGAAAATCTCGTTGACCCATACGCTTCACAAAGCACACAGCGCCTTTACAGCTATATGAAAGACGTTTACGGCAAAAAGGTCATAACAGGACAGTATTGCGATGGTGGTCTTAACGGCGCTGAGTTCAAAGCTATAAAGTCCGCCACAGGTCAGGCTCCTGCTATGTTAGGTCTTGACTTTATGCGCTATACTCCATGCCGTGTCCAGAACGGTGACACCTCCGACGCTGTCGAAAAGGCTATCGAGTTCTCTCGGGCAGGAGGAATAGTAACATTCTGCTGGCATTGGAACGTCCCTGACAAATATCTCCTCTCAGGTACAGACGGCGGAAATCCACGTTGGTGGGGTGGTTTTTACACCAAAAACGTTGACCGCTCAAAGTTCTCGCTTACCAAAATAATGAACGGCTCAGACCCTAAGGGCTACAACACTCTTATGAGCGACGTTGACGAGATCGCCAAACAACTCAAACGTCTTTCTGACGCAGACGTTCCTGTACTGTTCAGACCGCTCCACGAGGCAAGCGGCGGTTGGTTCTGGTGGGGTGCAGACGGCTCGGAAGCCTACAAAAAGCTTTGGCAGGCAATATATGACAAGCTCACGAATGAATACAAGCTTGACAATATCATATGGGTATGGAATGGTCAGGCGGCAAATTGGTATCCTGGCGACGAATATGTTGACATAATCGGAGAGGATATCTACCCCGGCACAAGAGATTATTCAGCCCAAAGCTCAAAATATCTTGAAGCCACAGACTGTTCACCAAACGGAAAAATAGTTGCCCTTACAGAAAACGGCTGTCTTTTCGACCTTGACAAAGCCTTTGATGCAAACACCGCATGGTCATATTTCGGCACATGGAGCGGTGAGTTTTGCATATCAAGCTCTGAGAAATATACCGAGAAAAGTATGTGGCAAAAAGTCTATAACAGCGACTATGCCGTGACACTTTCAAGTCTGCCCGACCTGAAAAGCTATCCTATCAGCAGTGACAATACACAAATAACTCTTGACTCCACGTCAAAAGAAATCACATACGGCGACAGCATTACCCTAAAAGCCAGCGTGACCTCAGACACTCCTCAGTCAGTAACATGGAAAAGCTCCAACACAGCCGTTGCCATAGTAAAAGACGGCATTGTGACCGCCACGGGCAAAGGCACAGCAAAGATAACAGCCTCCCTGCCTAACGGAAGGTCTGCCGTCTGCACTGTAAAGGTCACCACAAAAAAGCTTCCAACATCAGGCTATTCCTATGCAAGCACTGCACAGTACACAAGCAGTGCAATTATTCCGACAGTCACTGTTAAGGACGGAAGCAAAGTTCTACGTCAGAACATCGACTATCGTGTGATAGTCACGAACAATGTTAAAATCGGTCACGCTAACATCACTATCTCAGGCATGGGCAACTACTACGGCAGTTATACCGCAGGCTTTGACATTATCCCTGCCAAGCAGACCATACAAAAGCTTGAAACAAGATACAAAGGCTTCTTTGTGGATTGGGCGCAGAAAGGCTCTGCCACAGGCTATGACATTCAGTATTCCGCCAGTGCAAACATGAGCGGTGCGGATTCCAAACACCTCACTGCCAACAAGCCAGATAACCTGACAATAAGTGGTCTGACAGCCGATAAGACCTACTACGTTCGTGTGCGTTCCTACACAAACGTTGGAAGCAAGACCTATTATGGTCCATGGTCTGACATAAAAAACATAAAGACCGCAAAATATGATATCACAAAAGCTTCCGTTTCTGGCATTTCCACCAAGGCATACACAGGCAAGGCTATAACACAGAACATTACTGTGAAATACAACGGCACTGCCCTGAAAAACGGAACTGATTACACAACTTCCTACTCAAACAACAAAAAAATCGGCAAGGCAATTGTCAAGATAACAGGCAAAGGCAAATATGGTGGCATTATCACAAAGACTTTTACCATAAACCCTGCCAAACAGGAGATACAAAAGCTTACGTCTAAATCCAAAGCATTTTTCGTGGATTGGGCGCAAAAAGGCTCTGCAACGGGCTATGAGATACAGTATGCGACTAACTCCAAGTTTACAAACGCAAAGAAAGTCACCATAAAAAACAACAAGACCGACAAGACCACAATTTCCAAACTTAGAGGCAACAAGAAATATTACGTTCGTGTCCGTTCCTACACGGCAGTGAACGGCACAAAATATTACGGTGCATGGTCGGTTTCAAAGAGCGTGACTACAAAAAAATAAAGAAAAAGTGATTATCCATAGCAAAATAGAGGTCTGGCTCAAACGTCAGACCTCTATTATTTTTGTTCGCACACAAAAACACCCCGTATCATAAGATACGGGGTGAAATTTTTGTTATCTATTCAGATATCCTAAACTTTGCAAGAATTACTTCTTCTGTGCAATAGCAGCCTGAGCAGCAGCAAGTCTAGCGATTGGAACTCTGAATGGTGAGCAAGATACATAGTCAAGACCGATCTTGTTGCAGAACTCAACAGATGTTGGGTCGCCGCCGTGCTCACCGCAGATACCGCAGTGGAGCTTTGGATTAACTGGCTTACCAAGTTCAAGAGCCATTTCCATAAGCTTGCCTACGCCGTTCTGGTCGAGCTTAGCAAATGGATCGTTCTCGTAGATCTTTGCATCATAGTAAGCATTGAGGAACTTACCAGCGTCATCTCTTGAGAAACCGAATGTCATCTGTGTAAGGTCGTTTGTACCGAAGCAGAAGAAGTCAGCTTCCTTAGCGATCTCGTCAGCTGTAAGAGCAGCTCTTGGGATCTCGATCATTGTACCAACCTCGTACTCAAGGTCAGAACCAGCAGCCTTGATCTCAGCGTCAGCAGTCTCAACAACGAACTTCTTAACATACTTAAGCTCCTTGATATCATTTACCAGTGGGATCATGATCTCAGGCTTAACTGTCCAGTCAGGGTGATTCTTCTTAACGTTGATTGCAGCCTTGATAACAGCCTTTGTCTGCATCTTAGCGATCTCAGGATATGTTACTGCAAGACGGCAGCCACGGTGACCCATCATTGGGTTGAACTCGTGGAGTGAAGCGATGATAGCCTTGATAGTCTCAACAGGCTTGTTCTGTGCCTTAGCAAGAGCCTCGATATCAGCCTCTTCTGTTGGTACGAACTCGTGAAGTGGTGGGTCAAGGAATCTGATAGTAACAGGGTTACCCTCAAGTGCCTCATAAAGAGCCTCGAAGTCAGCCTGCTGCATTGGCTCGATCTTAGCAAGAGCAGCTTCTCTCTCTTCAACTGTGTCTGAGCAGATCATCTCTCTGAATGCAGCGATTCTCTCAGGATCAAAGAACATGTGCTCTGTACGGCAAAGACCGATACCCTCAGCACCCAGCTCTCTTGCCTTCTTAGCGTCAGCAGGAGTATCTGCGTTTGTTCTAACCTTCATTGTTCTGAACTTGTCAGCCCAGCCCATGATTCTGCCGAACTCGCCAGCGATTGTAGCGTCAACAGTTGGAATGATACCATCATAGATGTTACCTGTTGAACCGTCGATTGAAATATAGTCACCCTCGTGGAACTCCTTGCCTGCGAGTGTGAACTTCTTGTTAGCCTCGTCCATAACGATATCTGAGCAGCCAGATACGCAGCATGTACCCATACCACGAGCAACAACGGCAGCGTGTGATGTCATACCGCCTCTAACTGTAAGGATACCCTGTGAAGCCTTCATACCTGTGATGTCCTCAGGTGATGTCTCAAGTCTTACGAGAACGACCTTCTCGCCTCTCTCGTTCCAAGCCTCAGCGTCATCAGCTGTGAATACGATCTTACCACAAGCAGCTCCTGGAGAAGCGCCAAGACCCTTGCCCATAGGAGTAGCAGCCTTGAGTGCCTTTGCGTCGAACTGTGGGTGAAGAAGTGTATCGAGGTTTCTTGGGTCGATCATTGCAACAGCCTCTTCCTCAGTTCTCATGCCCTCATCAACGAGGTCACAAGCGATCTTAAGAGCAGCCTGTGCAGTTCTCTTACCATTTCTTGTCTGAAGCATATAAAGCTTACCGTGCTCAACAGTGAACTCCATATCCTGCATATCTCTGTAGTGATCTTCAAGTGTCTTACAAACCTTGTTGAACTCAGCGAATGCCTCTGGGAACTTCTGCTCCATTTCAGAGATGTGCATTGGTGTACGAACACCAGCAACAACGTCCTCGCCCTGTGCGTTTGTAAGGAACTCACCGAACAGACCCTTAGCACCTGTAGCTGGGTCTCTTGTGAATGCAACACCTGTACCGCAGTCGTCACCCATGTTACCGAATGCCATGGACTGAACGTTTACTGCTGTACCCCATGAATAAGGGATATCGTTATCTCTTCTGTATACGTTAGCTCTTGGGTTATCCCATGAACGGAATACAGCCTTGATAGCGCCCATGAGCTGCTCCTTAGGATCAGTTGGGAAGTCAGAACCGATCTTAGACTTGTACTCAGCCTTGAACTGGTTAGCCAGTTCCTTAAGATCCTCAGCGTTCAGCTCAACGTCCTGCTTAACGCCCTTCTTAGCCTTCATCTCGTCGATAAGCTCTTCAAAATACTTCTTACCAACTTCCATAACTACGTCAGAATACATCTGAATGAATCTTCTGTAGCAGTCCCAAGCCCATCTTGGGTTACCAGACTGAGCAGCGATAGTCTCAACAACTTCTTCGTTAAGACCGAGGTTAAGGATTGTATCCATCATACCAGGCATTGATGCTCTAGCACCTGAACGTACAGAAACGAGGAGTGGGTTCTCCTTGTCACCGAACTTCTTGCCTGTGATCTCTTCCATCTTTACAATGTACTCGTTGATCTCTGCCATGATCTCAGGATTGATCTCACGGTTGTCCTCATAATACTGAGTACAAGCTTCCGTTGTGATCGTAAAGCCCTGAGGAACAGGGAGACCGATATTTGTCATCTCAGCAAGGTTAGCACCCTTACCGCCGAGAAGCTCTCTCATGTTGGCATTACCCTCAGAGAAAAGATAACAATACTTCTTTGCCATTGGTTTTTTACCTCCAAAAATTTTTTGAATTCCGAAGCGTGCGGACACAATTATCCCGTCGCCCACGGTTACATATATATTATAACAGATTTAAAGCCAAATTACCATAGGTTTTTCTCACTTTTATACATAAAATCTTATACAATATTTGTTCGCTTTTTATGTGCAATATGACAGTTTTTAAATATCAGCACATAAAAAAAGCCCTGCTGAAAAACAACAGGGCTGAAATGTCTATTTTGTCGGTGGAAGCAGCCGCATTACTGCGGAAAAATAAGCTACTTATGTCCGAACTCAGCAGACTCGCTGAAATATATTGGGTCTTTCGACAGCTATATTATAGCATATCCGCAAGCATTTGTCAACACCAAAATGCAAAATAAAAAGCCCTGCTGAAAACAGCAGGGCTAAAACGTCTATTTTGTCGGTGGAAGCAGCTGCCTCTGCAGAAAATACCTACTTATGTCCGATACCGCAGACAAACGGCAATTTATGATATGCCGTACATTTATAATGCGCTGAACGGGGTGCGCCACGCTTATTTCTAAGCCACCTATATCATACCATATCCGCAAGCATTTGTCAACACCAAAATGCAAAATAAAAAGCCCTGCTGAAAAACAACAGGGCTAAAACGTCTATTTTGTCGGCTGGAAGCAGCCGCATTACTGCGGAAAAATAAGCTACTTATGTCCGAACTCAGCAGACTCGCTGAAATATATCAGGTTTATTAAACAACTATATTATAGCATATCCGCAAGCATTTGTCAACCCTATACCACCTGAAAAAGATAAAATTTCAGATAATCCGTTTCAGGCACATTGAGAAGTATCGGGTGGTCAGGGGCTTGCTGTCTTGCTTCAATAAGCTTTAGCTGAACGCCTGCGTCCTTTGCAGCACTCATTACCATTTTCACAAACAGCCTGTTCTCCATAAAATGTGAACATGAGCAGGTGGCAAGATATCCGCCCCTTGGCAGAAGTCTCATTGCCCTGTAATTTATCTCCTTATATCCCCTCTCAGCGCTTCCAACTGTCTTTCTGCTCTTTGTGAAAGCAGGCGGGTCTAGGATTATCATGTCATAATCAGACTTTTCCTCAAGAAGCTTCGGGAGCAGGTCGAAAACGTCTGCGCAAAGAAAATCCATTCTGTCCGTCAAACCGTTTCTCTCAGCATTCTCCCTAGCCGTATCAACAGCGAACTGTGAAACGTCCACCGCCGTAACGTGCCTTGCACCGCCCATTGCCGCATTGAGTGCGAACGAACCTGTGTGGGTAAAGCAGTCAAGGACCTTCTTGCCCTTTGCTATCTTCGACACCGCAAGGCGGTTATATTTCTGGTCAAGGAAAAATCCAGTTTTCTGACCGTTCTCAACATCGACCTCATAGCGTATGCCATTCTCCGTTATCTCAGTGATATTTGACGGTGGCTCAGGGAGAAATTCAGCCCTATACCAGCCCTTGTACTGCTCCAATCCCTCCAGCTTTCTGATAGCGACATCGTTACGCTCCATTATGCCCGAAACTTTAACTCCGTCCTTTTCAAGCTCTTCAACAAGAAGCCTGAATATCATATCCTTTATCATATCCATGCCGTAGGAAAGCACCTGCGAAACAAGTATATCCCCATACTTGTCGATAGTCAGCCCCGGCATGCCGTCAGCCTCACCAAAAATAAGCCTGCAAGCCGAAAAATCGTCCCCCATAACAGTTTTTCTGTAATCTATAGCATAGCGGATACGTCTGCGGAAAAAATTTTCCGAGAAATTTTCATTTGCGTTGTCCGATAAGATCCTTATCCTTATCTTGCTGTTAAGGCTGAGAAAACCCGTTCCAAGATAAGAACCTTTTTCAGAGAAAACATCGCAAAGCTCGCCGTTTTTCAAGCCCTCAGGCTCGTTTCTCAGTTCGTCACAATACACCCATGGGTGACCGTTTTTCAGAGACATTTCCCCTTTTTTCGATATAGTGAACGCAGGATAGATTCTTTTGCTTTTCATTATTATACCTCACAATAATTTATACATTATCCACACAATATAAAACAGACCGTAGGGGACGACGCCCTCGGCGTCCCGCCACTCTATGTTCTGTGTAAAAACATCAGCAATATTGCCTTAAAGTATAATTATAGCACAATTCTCTCTATTCTGCAATACATATGTATCACCGCACCCGAAAATTTTCAGATGCGGCGTTATATGGGGGATTATAACATCAGCGCTTTGTATTACAAAGCACCAAAATGAAGAAAGCTTATTTGTCAGCAGGGTCAATAAACTCAATAGGGTCTATCCACTGACCGTTCTTTTTCAAGCCAAAGTGCAGATGAGAAAGCTCTGCCGCTTCCGCCTGAGCAGTGTCGCCCACAGCACCTATGACCTCCCCTGCATTCACCTCGTCGCCCTCCTTGACGGACATTTCCTTTGACAGATTGTAGTAATGCCCTACAATGCCGTTTCCATGGTCGATAGTCATGCAGTCGCCCCACAGAGGGTCGTCCCATATCTTTGTGACAGTGCCCTTGTTCATCGCCTTGACAGGTTCGCCAAGGTCAGCTTTGATATCAACGCCGTCATGGGTTTTCCAGTAGCCGAGAGTTTCTGACTTCACAAGTTCGCCATTAGAAAACGGCTCTAATATCTCACCGTTCACAGGCATAACATTTGGCTGCGTCTGAATGTCCACATCCGGCTTGGAGCTTTCGTCCTTTTTAACGTCCGTTTTCTTGTTATCAGCCTGCTTTGGCGCAGTGCTGTCGACGCTCGAAATAGTCAGATTGTCGGTGATATCCTCCATAGCCTTGTTATATGCAGCTATACCCGCACCGCCAAGAGCCAGCAGACACGCCGCAAGTGTAATGTAAACACCCTTCGCTCCCAGAGCCTTGCCTGCGTGTGAATTTCTGATACTGAATTTTTTCATACACACAAAACCTTTCTCCGATATGATTTCCGCAGCCACTGTTGCGCCCACGGCAGTCTTATGCTATCGGCGGCATAAGTCCTCTGGCATTATTTTTGACATATACGGGTAAAATATTCACAGCAAAATAAAAATACCGCACCCAAGCTTTCACCCAAGTGCAGTATTTCCTATTTCTAATCACATTTATGTAGGAGACGGTGTCCTCGACGTCCCAATGTCTTTGTATAGGTCCAATTATCCCTATCCGTTTTGTATCTTTCTTTTGTCCTCTCAGCCTTACCTATCCTGCGGTTTTTTCCTCACAAACTTATACACAACCCCTGCAATAGCAAGCACCGCCGCAACTCCCGCCAGACAAAGGCAGACTATAACATCATAGCGGCTGTTGTCAGCACCTTTCAGCGAAACTATCTCAGACAGTTTCATGCCGTTCCATGCATTGCTCAGCACAGTCATTGCCGCTACCCATACCGCAGATGCCACAAAGCAAAGTGCCACCTTGAAAAAGCCGTTCACTTTCAGATACCTTATAATAAGGAACACAGCCCACACCAATGCCACACAAGCCACCGTCGCCATCATGCCGTCACGAAGATCTACCACGTCACCGTATTTCAGCGTACCATAAATAACGCAGGCAAAAGTCAGTACCGAATCCGCCGCCATGCACACAAGACCCTTGCTGTTTCTCACATACTTTTCAAGCTGTTCACTTCTCAGCACAAAAGGCAAAAATACGACAGCTTCCCCCAGAAGAGTTCCAAGAACCGCCATAACAAACCAATCCCCATGTGAATAAACGCACCCTGCGGCATAAAGAAGCATAAGCGAAACTGTTGAAGCCCCAAGCGTCCACAACGCCCTATTCTCCCTCACAAGCACAGGCACATTTATAAAAGAAAACGTCAGCATAAGCGATGTGATAAGCACCATAAACCAGCCAATGCCCCCATGTGCCACATTATAAATTAAGCTCGGTATTATCGCTCCAAGATAGCAAAGTCCTGTTATGATAGTATACCCACGAACGAAGCGTTTATAGCTTTTCACCATAAGGTCGGCTTCCCTCTGCTGACGATCCTCGCTTGCAGTGCAAAGCTCATGCTCAGAAATGTGCAAGACCTCGCATATGCCTGATATCATGGTTATGTCAGGATAAGATATACCACGTTCCCACTTTGACACAGCCGACTCTGTAACATAAAGCGCCTTTGCAAGCTCTTTCTGTGATAAGCCAAGTTCTTTTCTTTTTGTCTGAATAAATTTTCCCAGTGTAGATTTATCTTCCATTTTCATCGTCACCTTTCAGCATAATTCAGAGTGCGCTCTCTATAGTCAACATTATAGACCAAGGCTTTGAAAATGTCAATAAAATCGGGCTGGACTGTCAGTCAAGCCGCCTATCTACGCACTTTTTCGCATCTTTTTCATCTTATCACTGCCCTATCCACACCCACAAAACAGCACAAAAAATCGCCCTGCTAAAAAGCAAGGCGTTACTGGAGCGGGTCAGAGGGGTCGCACCTCCATCTCCTTTCAGGAAGAAAAGTATTCTGGTAATTGAAATAAACCCGCAAAAAATATGAAGTCCTTACTCATCGTAAGGACTTTTTTGGAGCGGATTACGAGGCTCGAACTCGCTACCTCCACCTTGGCAAGGTGGCGCTCTACCAGATGAGCTAAATCCGC
>NZ_JBDGDD010000016.1:0-72893 GCF_040909065.1 Ruminococcus sp. RTP21359st1_H3_RTP21359_211015 | reverse complement strand
GAACCTACTATCTGAAGATCCTCGATCTCGTCAAGCTCGATATCCTTTATCTTTATGATAGAGCCTACGCCTATCTCGTTTACAGAAATATCATCGTCCTCAACGACAGTTGCGTTTGAAATGAGAAGCTCTAACTCATTGATCTTTGATTCAAGGATAGCCTGCTCGTTCTTAGCTTCGTCGTACTCAGCATTCTCGGAAAGGTCTCCGAAAGAACGTGCTTCTTTAAGCTTCTGAGCGACTTCACGTCTTTTTACTGTAATAAGGTATTCAAGTTCCTCCTGCAATTTAGCATAACCTGCTTTTGAAACAGTCTTAGAAATAGCTGCCATAATTAAACACTCCTATATCAATATAATTTTATACGGGTACTATCAACTTAATATTATACACGATTTGCCCTCTTTTGTCAAGGTCGGAAGCCGTCGCAAACGGGCTTTTTTGCACCTTTGGACAGTCTGCACGTTTTTACATTTTGCACAAATTTTCACCTCTGACAGCGTGTTAGGATATTGAAAATAATAATAGTATGATTTATAATTATCTTATGATAAAACAAGTTATGAAAAAACATAGGAGGAAATTTTCATGCCAAACCCAATTTTGCCTGCATGGGAGTATATCCCTGACGGCGAGCCGAGAGTTTTCGGCGATAGAGTTTATCTTTATGGCTCACATGACAGAGCCGCTCAAAGCGACTTTTGCGACTATAAACTGAAAGTCTGGTCTGCACCACTTGATGACCTTAACAATTGGGTCTGCCACGGACATAGCTTCCATACCCGTGATGACCGTGACCATAAGTCCGATACCGAGGGAATGACCGACCGCAAGCTGTTCGCTCCGGACGTTATAGAAAAAGACGGCAGGTATTATCTCTATGCCTATATAGTCGGCTCAAAGGGCGTTGTTGGCGTGTCCGATAAGCCCGAAGGTCCTTTCAAGCTCCTTTCCCAGTATAAATATGACCCTGAGGACGCAGGCGATGACGGCATTTATAATGATGCAGGCGTGCTTGTTGATGATGACGGCAGAGTGTATATTTATTACGGCTTCACAGAATCTAACTTCAACGAGATAGACCCTGCGGATATGCATACCATTAAAAAGGGAAGCTACAAAAGAGCGGTCATTGATGACAGCGACAACGCACCGCAGGAACAGCGCTTCTTCGAGGCAAGCTCCCCGAGGAAAATCGGATATACATACTATCTTATATATTCCCCATGTGTAGGAAGCAGGCTTGCCTATGCAACCTCAGATAAACCACAAGGTCCGTTCAAATATCGTGGATATATAATAGACAACGGCGTTGATTATCCGGGGGGAAATGACCACGGCTCAGTGTGTAACATAAATGGTCAGTGGTATATTTTCTATCACAGAATGACAAACAATACCATAATGTCAAGACGTGCCTGCGTTGAGAAAATAGAGATTCTCCCTGACGGAACGATACCGACAGTGGAAATGACCTCGCTTGGCTTTGAAGACAGCCTTGACCCTTTCAAGCCTTATCCTGCGGATATAGCCTGCGTGCTGAAAGGCGGCTGTTTTATCACCGAAAAGGATATCTTCACAAGAAGTATCGTGAACATCACAGAGGGCAATGTTATAGGCTATAAGTATTTTGATTTTGGCGAGGACTTTTCCTCAAAGACCATGAAGATAGCCCTGAAAGTCAGGGGTATGGGAACTGTCGCAAAGGTGGCGGTCTATGCTGATGACTATGAGAACAGCGAGCCTGTAGGCTATGTTGATATTGGCACAGGTGACGGAGTTTACACAGGAGTAATCAAGTCCCTCACAGGCAGACATTCTATCTATTTTGTGCCTACAGCTTTTTCAGATGAGCTTGCCGATTGGATAGCAGATTATTTCAAAAACAAGCCGCTTTTTGAACTTGAAGAATTTGTATTTATGAAATAGGAGGAAATGACATGGAAAAGTTTAGACTTATCCCACTTCTTACTGCGGCGGTCATGGGCTGTACTGCACTGCTTGCAGGCTGTGGAAAGGGAAGCGACAGCTCATCAAAGGCAGAGGAGGGCGCAAAGACCTCTGATGACGGAAGCATAAATAAAGACCTTACCGCAACCGAGCTTGCAAGACTTCTGGGCAACGGCACAAACCTTGGAAACACAATGGAAGCATACGGTCATAAAAGCTATTCTGCAGACACCGACCCTGAAAGCTTTGAAACTTTCTGGGGTCAGCCTGTCACAACGGAAGAAATGATAAAGGGCATGAAAGCAAGCGGCTTTGACTCTCTCCGTGTGCCTGTGGCATGGACAAACGCAATGGAGTATGAAAAAGGCGATTACACCATAAATGAAGCCTATCTCGACAGAGTGGAGGAGATAATAAACTACGCTTTGGATAATGATATGTATGTTATCATAAACGACCACTGGGACGGAAGCTGGTGGGGAATGTTCGGTTCTTCTGAGCAGAGCGACGTTGACAAGGCGTTTGAAATGTATAAGTCCATGTGGACGCAGATAGCGAACAGATATAAAAAATACTCCGACAGACTTATATTTGAGGGTGCAAACGAAGAGCTTGGTGACAGACTCAATGACACAGACGTGTGCAAAAACTCAGGCTCGCTTTCAAAAGCCGAGTGCTATGAAATGGCCAACAAGATAAATCAGACCTTTGTTGACACTGTCCGTGCAACAGGCGGAAACAACGAACAGCGTTTTCTTCTTATCGCAGGCTACAATACCGATATCACAATGACCTGCTCAAACAAGTTCCAAATGCCAACTGATACCGCAAAGGATAAGCTCCTGCTTTCTGTTCATTATTATACCCCTTGGGATTATTGCGGAACAAAGGGTCGCTCAGATTGGGGAACAAAGACAGACTATGAGGAGCAGAACAGACTTTTCAAGAACATGACAAAGTATTCCGAGCAGGGCTATGGCATAATAATAGGCGAGTATGCAGTGCTTACAAACGGCGGTGACCTAAAGAAAGGCACTGACAAGTTTATTGACAACCTCCTTGACAACTGTGACGCCTATGGCTTTGCACCATTCCTTTGGGATTGCAGTGATTTCTTCTCACGTTCAGAACTTAAAATGCGTGATGAAACTGTGGCAAAGATATTTGATGAAAGACGCCGTGATAACCAGTCTTCGATGACAGTGGAGGAGGAAAGAGCCGCTGCTGTAAAGAAGCTTGATGAAACTCTTGCGGCTGCACCTGAAAAGCTAACAGATGATACCGCACCGCAGGCTGACGAGAATACAGCGGTGGCATGGATAATGTATCAGAGTGCAGATTTTTCCGTATGCTACAGCGTTGGTGACGAGTAAGACCCAGTTTCAAAGAGCGACGGAGTTATCGCAGAAAACGCAGTTATAGACGGTGAGGGAACTTACACAGTAAGCCTTGATATGTCATCAAACAACGCCAACGGCATTGCATTCTCGGCTTTGGGTATCGCAAACGGTGAGAAGCTTTATCCGAACTATATCGCAACTATTGACGAGATAAAGATAAACGGCGAAGCTGTTGAAACCATAGCGGAGGGCTACACCACATCTGACGACCAGCTTTGCACAAGAGTGAATCTTGTGAACCAGTGGGTATCCGCACCGCCTGAGGATTCAAGAATAGCAGGCGGTGACCTTTCAAAGGCTTCTCCAACAATACTTGACTATGCAGGAAAGATAAACACCCTTGAAATAACATTCACATACGCTCCTGCGGTATAAAATAAGCAATATAAAAACGGCAGTTCAGCATATGCTGTTCTGCCGTTTTGGTTTGTGAAATATCAGAACTGTGAATTAGTCCAGTCCACAATACTTTGGATAGACTTATCACGCTTGTTGATAAACGCCCTTATGCAATCAGATGAAGCATATCCTCCATGAAGCGCTTCTTCAGCCGAGCCTGTTTCTGGGTATCTTGCAAAGAACTGCTCATAAAGAGGGGAATATATGCTCTCAAATTCTGCGAGCCTATCAAGTGCCTTTCCTTTTTCAAACGTACCCTCAGACATCTTTAAAAGCCTGTCATTGAAATCGTTCCTGAAATCTTCGTTTGACATAAGATAAGCAAAACTCAGAACCGCAGGATTTTTCGTGTCCGTGTCAAGCAGTCCCTTTGGCTTGTAGTTATCCTCTTTCATGGTGTTCGTCCATGCGTCGCCCTCACCGCTCACTCCGCCGAACTCAACGTCATAGAACATGAAACGCCACCTGCCGTCTGCATATTCGTTGGAACTGTCTGTGCTCTGCACCTTCCACATTGACCAGTTTTTGCCCGGCCAATCCCACTTGTTGTTTATCCAAACCTCTGCAAGAAAATAATCTCTCACACTGTCCGTGTCAACAAGCTTTGAGAACTCCTCATAATCTGCCTGTGCGGATAAGTCTTTGTGAGAAACGAAGAAATCTGTAAGCTCCTTGAAGAAATATCCCTCGTCTGTTTCTCCCTCCGGAAGCTTGCCCTCGTCAAGCTTGTAGCCGCTCTGATAGGTTTCTGCGTCGCCTTTGTAGACCACCACATCGTCTTTGTTCACACCGTAGTGGCTTTCAAAATAATTGTCGGAATAGTCCTCCTCCAGCACATAAAGTCCCCAGTATTCGCCATTCAGATAAACAACGCATGGACGTGAAGCCTTTGTTGAGCCGTCAAGCTCTGTCATAAGACTCTGCCAATAGGTGTCATTGAATTTTGCCGTAAAAGCACAATTTCCACCTGCGCGAAGAGTAAGCGTCTTAAAGCTGTCGATAGTTTCATCAGATGCGTTTTTCAGCCCCTCAAAGACCTCATACTTAAACTTCTTTTCACCATATTTCTTTCTGGCATAAAGCCTGAATCCCTTTTGCAGGTCGGAGCGTGAATAGTTTCCCTGTATCCTTATGCCGCAATCCTGTGACAAAGCGGTCGTCACATTTCCCTCGGCTGAAATCTCGTTAAGCTCGATGTGACAATCACGTTCCCATTCCTTGCCACGCTGTTTGTAGTTTGCGTCAAGCTGCCTTGCAGTTTCGTTTTCTATGCTTTCTCCGCTGGATTTATAGTCTTCAAGTGCCTTGTTGAAAATATCTCCCTTGACGTAAATGCCGATCTTGCTGTCGAAAAGGTCAGCGTAGTCCATTGTGATGTTCATTACCGCAAGGTCATGCCCAGCCGCTTCACAGCTTTCTTTAAGTCCTTTTATATGCTCCTCTGCGCTTCCTATGTAAAAGCTGCCTGAGAAGCTTTGTGAAACGCTTCCGTCGCTTTTTTCGCTTGATGCTCTTATAACAGTGCATTTGTCCACCGCATTGTCAGAAGGTGCTTTTTTGTTGCACCAGAAATCCCCCTCGCCAAAGCTGAACTCATTGAAATTTCCCGATATCATTTCCGTCGGCACGGCTGAGACCACATTAGGGTCATTGCTTCTGTCTTTTATCTCGATAGGGGCAGTGTATTCTTCTCTCGTGGCAGAGGTCCTAGGGTCTGTGCCGTCAGTGGTGTAGTATATCTTCTCGCCCTCGTTTGCGGTAAGCTCAAGGCTGAAACCGCTGTCATAAAAGCCGCTTTCCTGCGAAAAGCCTACCACGCTGTCATTGAGGTCAAATTCAGGCTTGTCTGTTTCAGGTTCGGTGGTGGTATTATCATAGTCTGAAACACTGCTGTCCGCTTTGCCGGAGCTTTCAGCCGCTTTTGATGAAGCCTGTGAACCGTCCACACCCTTTGAACAGCCAGACAGCATAAGCAATGCGGCCATAAGGCATAATATTTTTTTTGCGTTCATATATTTCCTGCTTTCTGTTTTATGTAAACGTTTTACTTTGCACATATGATTGTACCATAACAAAGTCCCGGAAGCAATAGAAACGCTCCATTTTCAGCATTTGCAACTGTTTTAAGCTTGTTTGTTTGTCTATTATGGATATAAAAAGCGACATAAAAAAGCGTCGGATAAATGAAATGCTCCCCTTTTGTTAGACAATGTGGTATAATAGAAATATACCAATAAAAAATCTAACAAAAGGGGGCATTTTTATGCCAAAAGGAAAGCCAAACAAAAGATACACACCGGAATTCAAAATCAAAGTAGTGGAAACAATGCACAGAGAAAAGTTAAGCTATCGTGAAACTGCACGTCAATTTGACATATGCGATCACGATAGAGTAGCAGCATGGGAACGAATCTATATCGAAGAAGGAGCGGAGGGACTTTACGCAGAACGCAGAGGAAGGAAATCCACAGGGCGACCTCCGAAAATTAAGAAAGAAGAAGATCTGATTGCAGAAGTACAGCGTCTTCGTGCGGAGAATGCATACTTAAAAAAATTGAATGCCTTGGTTGCCGAGCGGGTACGGCAAGAGAAAAAGCACGAGTGATATGGGAACTGAGGCATGAACATAAGATAGGGCTGCTCATTGAGATTGCTGATATTCCCCGCAGTACCTACTACTATTACAGTAAGCAATTTGATAATCCAAAGCCGGATCGGTATGCTGAAATCAAAACTGAAATACGCCGCATTTACGATGAAAGTAAAGGCCGTTACGGATATCGGAGAATCACCAAAGAATTGAAGAAGAAATTTGTTGTCAATCACAAGACAGTACAGAAACTGATGCGTAAAATGGGCATATTTTGCCGTGTTCGTATGCACAAGTACAACTCATACAAGGGTGATGTCGGCAGAATCGCACCGAATCTTCTGGAACGGAATTTCAAAGCAGATCAGCCAAATCAAAAGTGGGTAACTGACGTTACTGAATTTGCTTTGTTTGGAATTAAGCTGTATCTGTCACCGATCATTGATCTATATAATGGCGAAGTGATTTCATACAATCTAAGCCGTCATCCGAATTTGAATCAGGTAACGGATATGCTTGAGAAAGCATTTACAAAAATACCGGACAACACAAATCTGATTCTTCATTCAGACCAAGGCTGGCAGTATCAACACAAGCACTATCAGAAAATGCTGAAAGAGAAAGGCATCAGGCAGAGTATGTCCCGAAAGGGGGGCTATTTCAACTTCCGTGTTGATAAATGTAAACTTTTTTAGAAAGTATGATATAATATAGTATTGCATTAAATAAAAAAAGAGGGTGTAAAACTTGATCGATCTTGATGATTTTTGGTATATAGTCAGGTCGCAACATTATACCAAAAGAGAAATGGAAATAATATATGGCAATTTGGAATACGTTCCGCCAAAGCAAATAGATAAACTTTGGGATAAGGCTGTAGACAAATGGGGCGATTGGCAAGCTGCACAGCATATAGCTAAGAAATATGATGATGACGGATATCTTCGCAAGAAGGAATAGCATAAACAAAAATAAGCTGCTACAGAAAAAAATCTGTGGCAGCTTATTCTATTCAGAACAGTCCTAATTTTAACCTATCAATATCAGCTCCTGATATCTGTTTGTACGAATCCATAAGATTTTGAATCATATTTAATGACGAGCGGGTCGAAGGACCAGTTACATAGTGTATTGTCGGCGAAAATTTATTATACGAAAAAATGGCTTTGATTTTATAGGCTTGACCATAAAGAACCTTTCCTCTTAGAATTTCAAATGAATAACCTTTCCCGTCTCTTAAAATATGCCTAAATGGTTTTGTTAATGATAATTGCTGTATCTTGCACCTAAGTCTGTTAGTCATTTTTGAGCAAAGATCAAGTGTATTGAATCTGTCAACAAAAATACTTCCACAGTCTTTGCACAAATGTTTGTGACCTCTTATCTTAAGAGCTGTATAATGTTCATTATTTAGTGCATATCTTTGTTTCAATTTTAGGCGAAACAACAAAAAGATAATCACACTCATCTGCATTTTCACGCAGTTCAAGTATATCAAATTCATCAAGACAAAGCATATTTTGGTTGTGGTTTATAAGCATATTATATCCTTTCATTACAAATTTTTTCGCAGAGGACAAAGTCTAATTACTGAAGATAAGAGGCAACTATCGTTCAGAGTAGACATCATTATCTGAATTATCTCCTCACTCAAACACTCCCCCGTTAAGCTGTCCGCAGAAATAAAGATCATTCATAGTCGGCTCGCTCATAACAGCGTTAGGGGTGGGCTTTGTCTTTGAGATAGTCTTCGACTTCGTATCCTCATAATAAATGTTCTCGATAGGCAGCAGACCAATGTCCGCTTTCGGAATATTCCAAACCATACCCCTTATGTGCTCAAAAAGCACATCGGGGCTGTCATTTGCAATAACTGAGCCTTTATTCAAAATGATAAGATCGTCTGTTATAGTGTCGATGTCGGAAACGATGTGTGTTGAGATTATTATAATGCTTGTTTCTTTGAGCTTCACCATTATCCGCTTGAACTGCTCACGCTCAAATGGGTCAAGACCTGCGGAGGGCTCGTCAAAAATCAGTATCTCGGGGGAGTTAAGGATAGTCTGTGCAATGGCAAGGCGCTGTTTCATTCCGCCAGAAAATGACTTTATCTTGTCATCAAGATTTTCAGACAGATTCACAAGCCCCAGCACACGTCTTATCTCGTCCTCAATAAGCGGCTCAGGCATTCCTTTTAACAGAGCCGAAAATCTGAGAAATTCATGGGCGGTGTAGCTTGGATAAAATGGCTGATACTGAAACTGAAAGCTCAGCTTTTCACGATATTTCTCGCCCATTTCAAAAACGTCCTGCCCGTCAAGGGTCACGCTGCCGCCCGACTTTTTTATCACGCCCGATATGCAGTTCATTATGGTGGTCTTGCCTGCGCCGTTTGGTCCAAGCAAAGCGTTTATGCCCGTATGAAATTCGCAGGTTATGCCCTTGAGCACCTGCTTTTTGCCGTATCTTTTGGATAAGTTTTCTACTCTTAAAACGCTCATATCATCACCACTCCTTATCGGTCAAAGCTTTTTTCATAATATCCGCTGTATCTCCATGCAGTCAGTCCGCTCAAAATCGCTGCAAGATATATGAATACAGCTACCGCTTCCGAACAATCAAAAGCCCTCATATAGTCAAGGTTGTTAAGCTGCCCATTTACGCTTGTGACAGCCGCAAACATATAAGGCGAAAGTGCTCCCACATAATGTGCGGCGGCGGACATGACCGCTATCAGCCCAGAGGTCAGCATAACATATTTTTTCACAGAGCGCACTTGCTTTGCCACAAGCACGAAAATGCCGTAGGTTATAAAAAGCGACATAAGCCTTGTGACATATAGCCATATTATTGTACCTCTAACAGTTAGCATTAAAGGCGCAAGGTCAAATTGCCACACGCTTTGTAAAGATGAGGTGCTGTACTCGCTCTGATGTAATGTTCCGCTTATAATAAGGTCTGCAAAAAAGCTCAGTGTGAACATTATAAATATCGCCACTGATAAAATTATCTCCCGTGACTTAAAAAACGCTGACGAATTTTTAGATATCCTTATCTGCTGATCCATTCGTTTTTCGTAACTGTCCGCAACAAAAACACCCACAAGCAACAGCACAAATATCGGCATAATATCTACCGCCCGCAATTCGAGAAATTTCAAAAACGGCTCGTCATTTATCACCTGTGGAGTTGGAAATGCAGCGTAAAGTCGGCTGTTTTTCACAAGGTCGGTAGGTATATTAGCGTCTGTAAGACCCCTGCCTGTGCGAGCATAGCTTCTGATGCTTTCGACCATAAAACAACTGCGAAGCTCTGTTTTATATTTGTTCACGGCGGCTGTAATGTTATTATTATAACCGCTTGCGTAACTTCTCATCTCATATTCCGTTATGTATTCGTCACACTGTTCAAGGGTCTTATCTGCGGAATTTTCTATAAGTTCATTGTATATCTCCGCCGTTTCTTTGTTCATATATACAAGGTTATTAGAAGCGTTAAAGCTACGATACACAGCAAATTTAACGGAAGCTGAAAAAATTATCACTATGACAAAAAGCAGCCAGAATTTCTTTATGAGCCGTGAAGTCTGATAACTATACATACTTTTCATTATCCCACCTGCCTTTCAGCAAGGAGATATGTCCCTGCGACAAAAAATGCGGTCATGATGAATATGATAGCAAAATAAACAACGTATTCTCGTGCAGGTATTCCCCAGAAATTCATATAACCTGTGTCATTGAGCATATTGGTGTAATTGCCTGTTAAAATGTCAACGGCAGGATTGGAAAGACTTGTGGTTTTCAGATATAATGGTACAAATATTGGCACAAGACAGACAGCTCCTGCAAGTATGGTCTTTCTGCAAAGCATTGAAAGAAACATAACAATACTTGCGGTGAAAAGCGCATAAACAAGTTTTGCGGCAAATACTGCAACTAGATATCCGCCAAAGCTCATATTCGCCGAACTTAGTTCAAAACCGCTCAGATATTGCAATGGCATATCAAGTTTAAAGCCGTTTGTATCGTAAATAAAAAGAGTTATAATATCCACAGTGTAAATTATCAAAACAAGAATTATTACAGCAACAAAGCCGGTACAAAGCTTGAAAAGTGAGAATTTCCTCACGCCCGTTTTGGTTATTCCAAAGCTTTTTATCCTGCCGCTTTGTATCTCTGATGAAAAAATGCTGAAAAGAAGCAAATAAACGCCGAACGGTATCAAAATTTCCGATGACATATAGTTTTCAAAGCCGTCAGCGGCTCTGGTGTCAATGATCTTATCAGATTTTTCAAGCGCTATTATAACGGAATCATAGTCTTCTATAAGTTTGTTTGACAGCTTTAAAGAATACTCATCAGTAACGCCACGTCTTGCATTTCGGCTGTAACCTCGCACACGCTCGGAAATGAGCTTCAAAGCATTTTGCTGGGAATATAGCTCTCCCTCAATAAGAGAAAACATACTGTCAAGTCCTGCGCCTGCTTGTGAATTTTTCTGAGAGAAATCTATTATCTTTTCCTCAAGTTCCACAGGCAATTCAGCCTGCTTTACACCGCCTGTGTTGTGGTTATTCTGATAGTCGTTTATCTCGTTGTTAAGAGCGTTTTGCTCATCAGCAAGCTTTTGAGCGTCTTGGCTTACAGTTTCCGAGCCGCCTTTAAGATAGGTCATGTATTTTTCGCCATAAGCATAAGAAGGTCTGAGTACAGATATCAAAAAGGCGCAGGAAAGCAAAGCCAGCAATAAGCTTATCAAAGCTGACTTCGCCATATCTTTTCTTATCATAAATCTGAGAAGTTTCAAATCGTCACACCTCAAATATCAAGTTCCTACATTCCTGCCTGTATCTCCGCATATGTATCATAATCCCATTCGCCGTTTGAAATAAACTTGTGCAGTTTAAAATCTTTATCCACAAGATAAGCGGCTGTATCAGCGTCGGGATCATAGGTCGAAAGCAGGAAATAATCCTCACAGTTATTGAATACTGTCATATAGTCGATATACTCATAGCCGTAAAAATACTTTTCATTGAGCTTAGCATCATCAATTATCTTCTGCGGTTTATTATCGTTATCAAGATAATAAAGCACATACTGATACATTTTGCCATTATCATTTGGCTCACGAACAAGCACTATCATAGTGTTATTGAAATACTGAAAATATCTTACAAAAGATTTGTCTTTAAAAGTGCAAACTGTGTCACTTTTTTCATTATCCTCGTTATACCTATACAGCTTGTTTTCGCCATTAGAGTAATACACATCTCCGTCGGCCGGATAATACATATACGGCGTATTTTCGCTTATCTGAGAGCCAACATCAATGCCTGTATCCTTGACGTTCTGAGGGTCTGAAAGTGGAGCTATAAATAGGCGGACTGTATCCGTCTTTGGGCAAAGCCTTGTAAAATAAAGCTTGCCGTCGCTTATGTAATAGGTATTGGCTTTTGTTATCTCGCTTTTGTCAGAGTTTTTGAGAGCGTATTTATATAGCGAATAGCCTGTGCTGAATCCGTTCTCGTCGGTCTCGCTCTTTTTGTATTTGCCCTCAACAAAATAGATATCTCCGTCTTTGTCCATAGACATACAGCCTAATATGCTGTCCTTTGGTGCAGAATACACTTCCGTGACTTCACCGCTGTTGTAATCCACTGTGACAATGCTGTAATCTTCTTTTTGCGTAGCAGAATTATACACTGACCTTACAGCGTATATAACGCCGTCATATATGGTATAGCAGGACAAGTTTGAATACTCTTGAAGCTTGACCTTTATCATTGCAAGGCTGTCGGATTCGATATCATATTCTGCAATGCCGTCATAGGTTTTGTAATACACAAAATTGTTTGCAAATGCAGTAGAAGAAGCTTCAGGACACAAAAGGTTTGTGGGAGAAGCAGAAAGTTCTTGTTGACCCTTTTCAGAAGAAACCGCCTTATCGGATTTTGTGCCAAGAGAAATGAAAAGTGTAACTGCAACTGCGGCAATTATAACTGCGGCTGTTGCGATAATAATTTTAGTTTTCATAATTCACACTCAAGTTCTATTATTGACTATCAACGGAAAGCGTTGTGCTGTAATTTCCGTGTATATTATTTTCATAGATATGCACGGTTTTTACAGTTTTGGACGTTTTGCATCCTGATAACTGAAATTTATGTTCTACTTTTCCGCTAAGTGTAGATGATGAGCCGCAACCATTCCCACCAACAGAAACACTTGCATAAATATAGCCTGCGTATGCACAATTAGGATTGTACACATTATTGTTATTGCTGGATGTTCTTGACCAAGCTTGACCAGCTACAGTTGAATTAGCTCTTGAACCTGTAACATAGCAGGAGATGTATGCGTTTGATCCGGAGCCACCTGTTGCCCTTCCATACTTTGCGGCTGAGTACGCACTAGCCCCAATAGCCATAGAACTCATCATCATAACAGCAGCACCCATAGCTACGATCCTCTTAACGATCTTTTTCATATTAAACGTCCTTTCTTATTATAACATCCAAATATTTGAATGTCAATGTTTTGTTTTTTGATTTTGGATTATATAAATTTTATTACTGCATTGGAATCACCTGTCCTTTCTGTGCACAGCCTATTATTTTAGCAGGACACTGTTTTGCTGTAAATAGTTATGGTCTCATAGGCAGAGCCATTATAGACCTTAGCAACTGTCTTTACACGATAAGTACCGCTGCTTAAAGACTCTTTGGAATTTGAATAAATCGCATACCAACTGTTGAATGTTTTTGTCCAACTACTGTATTTATTCCATGAAGATCCATTTTTCTTCTGAAGTGTTTGAGTTATAACGATTTTAGTAGTTGTACCTGAAATACCACGTACAGTGGATTTACAAGTTGCAGCCTTGTTGGAGATTGACAATGTACCTGATATTTTATCTGTGTATAAATAACAAACAGAAATGTCATCGTCAGAAGGCGTTTGCAGTTCGGGTTCGGCAAAAGCTGTAAGTGACAGACATAGCACAATAACAACTGATATAATTGTCGATATCACTTTTTTCATATATGTAAGTTCCTCCTTTCACAAAAAAATAGGTGCAAGAGATTTATTTTCTCCTACACCTAACTATGACAATGAAAATTGTTTGTTTGTGATATGTTTTTATTAATTTAATTTGTTTTTGTGGATTCACACAATTCCAACACAGATTGTTTGTCTAAGTTGCTGCATATTTCAAAAATATATTTACCATTGTCCCATATAAATGTATGATCATGATCTGTATTATGAACTAGATACTCTTGTCCGTTTTCATCTTTATATGATTCAAATGTTGACTGTTCATTATCATAATTACTAAGATATGCATCTTTTGTGTATTGTTCAAAAAAGATATAATCATCATCCTTGAAGTATGTTATTATAATTGAATTTTCCATTTTATCATAGTCGACTTGTTTAAATCCATTTGGAAGTGAAGATATATGATATTCCTCGTCAATCGAATGCGGATATGAATTCTCAATTTCACTGTCTGCTGTAATCTCCGTATGGTCTGAAAAAATATTCATAAAGAAATTACAAACTGCCTCTCTCACAGCTTTTACGCTAAGCGAAGAAAATGATAGGATCAACAATGCTGTAACAAAACAAGCAACACGTCTGCCGATCGTGCATATAAGAGTAAAATAGGGCTTTTCTCTGTGTTTTATAAGTTTGTTTATTTTTTTATTGTACTTTTCCGAAAATTCATATCGTTTGTCTACTTCAAGAGTTTCAACATAATCATCCAATCTGGCATCTACGACTTCATCGAGAGCTTTTGAAAAATATGAAAAATTATTCATGTTATAAATCACCCTTTTCAAGTAATATCTTCAATCTGTTTTTGGCATACTGCAGACGTTTTCTTGCTGTGGCAGATGTAATGCCAAGCGTTTTTGAGATTTCAGAATATTCAAGTCCACACGAAAACTTTAAATAAAGAATCTCTTGATCGTCAACTTTCAGTTTCTTTATGCAACCTTTCAAAAATTCAAATTCGTAACATGACATATTTTCATTTACAAAATAAGAATCATCATCGTAGGAAACCGTCATTAAATTTTCTTTTTCCTTTTTAGATATATTCTTTGCCATGTTCCTACTAGTTATGACAATGTAATAATCCAATTTGTGATATTCTAAATGTTTAATTTTTTGAAAACATTTAGCCAACGATAAAAAAGTGTCAGAAGTTGATTCCTCAGCAAGTTGTTCATTTTTTAATATATTCAAGGATATTGCATGAACTTTATTTTTGTATTTATTATACAGCTTTTCAAAAGCCTTTTTATCTTTTTCATCATCTATCAATGCCATACACACACCAAGCATTTTATCACATCCTATATATTTTATAATGTATCAAGTATAGCATTATTTATGTATAAATTCAAGGAGGGTGTTTTGTAGAAGTAAAATCTTGTTGATTGTGAAATTTTTGTTAACATCAACACGGAAGTTGAAATAGCCGAAAGGGGAACTGTCTTGACAATGCCTGTGCCGAGAATTTCTTCGGCTTGCTGAAAACAGAGCTTCTCTATTTGCAGGAATTTCATTCTGTCGAGCATTTTATTCAAGAGCTTCATGAATACATAGAATGGTACAACAACAAACGCATCAAGCTTAAGCTTAATGGTCTATCTCCTATAGATTTCAGACAGGAAGCTGCATAACAAAAGCGACCAAGATTCCTCTTAGTCGCTTTGCATAAATTTTCTTTTGAATCTTTGTCTAACTTTTTGGGGTCAGTTCAAAACTACCCGACGCTTTGTGTATTGTATTGTATTTTAAATTATTGTTTGTTTTTATTGTAGATTATCATAAGCCCTTTGAGCAGAAGCTCATCGTCAATGACGATGTCACGCTTGCAGTAAGGAACTATTATCTTTGCCACACCGCCTGTGGAAACCACAGTGCATTTTTCACCAAGCTCGTTTTCTATCCTCTCTATAACGCCGTCAATGCTTGCGGCGTTGCTATGGATTATACCGCTCTTCATACAGTCGATAGTATTAGTGCCTATGACCTTTTTAGGCGGCACAAGGCTGATGAAAGGAAGCTGTGAAGCCTTGCCCGAAAGCGAGTCGAGGGAAGTTCTGAGTCCCGGTATTATCATTCCGCCTATGAAATTCTTTTCCTTGTCTATTACTGATATGGTAGTAGCAGTGCCCATATCTATCATTATGATAGGCACAGGGTAGAGGTTTATCGCCGCAACTGCGTCTGCAACTCTGTCGCTTCCAAGCTGTGCGGGATTGTCGAGATTTATCTTAAGACCCGTCTTTATTCCAGGCCCTACCACCATGATACGCTTTTTGATAAGCCTCTCCATTGCCTCTTTCATCGTGAGGGTAACAGACGGCACGACTGATGAGATTATGCCGCCCCTGAAATCTGACATATCTATAGAATGTATCTCAAGAATGTTCTTGAGCATTATGGCATATTCAAGTGCCGTGGACTGCTGATTTGTAGAAAGTCTTTCAACAAAAAGTATCCTGTCGCTTTCAAAACAGCCCATTACTATGTTAGTGTTTCCTATATCGACCGCTAAAACCATTTGTATGTTATCCTTTCGGTGAATTTATGCCTGCGCTTTGTTTTTGCTGGGTATGAACCTTGCCTTATAAAGTGCAGCACCCACTGTACCTGTAACAAATGTACATACAGCCATTTCGACCAGAGCGTTTATGCCTACAAAGGTGCAGATGAATACTATGATATTCTTTCCGCCCATAAGCTCTTTTACATAATCAGTGTTGCCGAAAAGCAAAACAAGCGCACTCATAAAGAACGCAGTGTTCAAAAACGCAGTAAAAAAGCCCGTAACAGCATATGAAACATAATTGTTTGTTACCTTGCTCATGCCTTTTGCAATAAATCCTACGATAATGCCGTCAAGAAGTCTTGGTACAAATCGCTGAACGAAAGCCAGGACCGGATCGATCGCAACAAGTGCTGCACCCATTCCGCTTGGCACGCCTATTCCGAAGCACTGCAAAAAGCTGAGCAGTCCGAAAACTCCTCCAATGACTGCACTTCCCACAGGGCCTACCGTTACAGCCGCTATGGCAATAGGAATTACGTTGAGAGTAATTACCAGCGGTCCGATAGGTATAGAACCGATAGGAGTGAACGAGAAGATCATTGTGAGAGCTGTCATCAATCCCAGTATCACCAATGATTTTGTGTTGACCTTTGTTTTCATATTAAATTTCCTCCTTGTTATTATTCCTCCATCATGGGAGGATACAATACAATACCAATATATTATAGCACATTTTTTCGCATATTTCCATAGCTTAAGCAAATTTTTTATGAATTTTTTTATCTTCATAAACAGGAATATCTCCGCACTTACAAATGTATAATTTATTAACAAAAGAAAACGAAATAAGCACTGCAAAATTCCATATAGTGCAAACAAAATCGTGATTTTTCATGTAATTGTGATATTTTTTTCACCTGTTTTACACATTCATATGTACATTTAGCTGTATGCACATACTTATATATGCTATGTAAAAGTTAATAATTAATAGAGTATTCATAGATTATGTTAGAATAGTTCATTGACATTTTGTATAATTAAAGGCAAGCAAAGAGAGAATTTGTGTGAGATTTACACAAACCTCTTTGAACACATTATTACATTACATATAGGAGGAATTAGAAATGAGATTTACATTACCAAGAGACCTTTATCACGGCAAGGGAGCATTGGAGAACCTTAAAACACTGAAAGGTAAGAAAGCTATCATCGTAGTCGGCGGCGGCTCAATGAAGAGAAACGGTTTTCTCCAGAAAGCAGAAGCTTATCTGAAAGAGGCCGGTATGGAAGTTAAGCTTCTTGAGGGCGTAGAGCCAGACCCTTCTGTAACAACAGTTATGAACGGTGCAAAGGTCATGCTCGAATTTGAGCCTGATTGGATCGTAGCAATGGGCGGCGGCTCACCTATCGATGCTGCAAAGGCTATGTGGATCAAGTATGAGTATCCTGACTGCACATTTGAAGATATGTGTAAGGTATTCGGTATCCCTGAGCTGAGAAAGAAAGCACACTTCTGTGCAATTTCTTCAACATCAGGCACAGCTACTGAGGTAACAGCATTCTCTATCATCACAGATTATGACAAGGGTATCAAGTATCCTATCGCTGACTTTGAGATCACACCAGATGTAGCTATTGTTGACCCTGACCTTGCTGAAACAATGCCACAGAAGCTGACAGCTCATACAGGTATGGACGCTTTGACACACGCTATCGAAGCTTATGTTTCAACAGCAAACTGTGCATATACAGATCCGCTTGCTATCCACGCTATCGAAATGATCCAGAAGGATCTCATTGATTCTTACAACGGCAATATGGGCGCAAGAGATAGAATGCACGACGCTCAGTGTCTTGCAGGTATGGCATTCTCAAACGCTCTGCTTGGTATCGTTCACTCAATGGCTCATAAGACAGGCGCAGCTTTCGCTGACTATGGCGCACACATTATCCACGGTGCAGCTAATGCAATGTATCTGCCAAAGGTAATCGCATTCAATGCTAAGGACGAAACAGCTAAGAAGAGATATGGCGTTATCGCTGATTATATGCACCTGGGTGGTTCAAACGATGACGAGAAGGTAAAGCTCCTCATCGAGTATGTAAGAGGCATGAATGACAAGCTCAACATTCCTCACTGCATCAAGAACTATGGTACAGACAGCTATCCATGTGAGCAGGGATTCGTTCCAGAGAACGTATTCCTTGAAAGACTCCCTGAGATCGCTAAGAACGCTATCGCAGACGCTTGCACAGGTTCTAACCCACGTCAGCCTTCACAGGAAGAAATGGAAAAGCTCCTCAAGTGCTGCTACTACGATACAGAAGTTGATTTCTAATTCTCCAGATTATAGAACAGAGAGCGTCCCGAACTTGTTTCGGGGCGTTTTCTGCTTTTTTGTGTATTTCGCTTAAAAACACTTGATTTTTGCTAGGTTTTATGTTATAATTTTAGTAGACTTGGGAATTTTTATTATATAAGCAGGGGAGAGTGTTTATTTTGCAGGATATGGACTATTATTTTTCTCATTTTCCTGTGCTGGAAACAGAAAGACTCATACTCAGGGCGAAGACCGCTGCTGACGCAGAGGATATGAAAACCTATATGGCTGACGAGAACCTTTACAAATATTGGGGCAGAAACATGACAAGGCAGGAAAGAGAGCCGTCGCTTTTTTTCGGACGCACTCTTAACAACGGCAAAAAGGATCATATAAGCTGGGGGATAGAGCTAAAGAAAAATCATAGGTTGGCAGGGGAGGTAAATCTCTTCAATATCGAGAATGACAGACAGGCAATGATAGGCTATCGTATCTCGGCGGCGTATCAGAACATGGGCTTTGTCACCGAGGCTCTCAGGCGTGTGATCAGATTTTGCTTTGAGGAAACAGGCGTTCAAAGGCTTGAAGCTGAGGTCATGACGGTGAACGTGGCGTCAAACAGAGTAATGGAAAAATGCGGCTTTACCTGTGAGGGAACAAAGCGTCAGGCAAAGTTTGTGAACATCTACACAGACTTCAATATCTATGGGCTTCTCAGAAGCGATATTATGGGAGAGCGTGCGGCTTCTACATAAGACAGAAAAATAACGGGCGGAAGATTTGGTCTTCCGTCCGTTTTGTGTTGTTCTGTATCAGCTTATCAGCCTATAGCTTTGAACGCCTCTCTTATTGAGCGCACACCGATTATTTTCATTGAAAACTTGCTTGTGTCAACGCTTTTCAGCGAATGTGCAGGAACGATGCAAGTTTCAAAGCCCATTCGTTCGCACTCCGCAAGGCGCTGTTCACAGTGGGAAATGCTCCTAAGCTCTCCGCCTAAGCCTATCTCACCAAGGGCGATAAGCTTGTCGCTTATTACCTTGTCCGTCAGCCCCGAATAAAGCGCCAACGCCACCGATAGGTCAGCCGCAGTGTCATCAAGCTTTAATCCGCCTACAATGTTGATATAAACGTCCAGCCCACCGAAAAAATAGCCAAGCCGCTTTTCAAGCACAGCTATTATTATCGCCATTCTGTAGTAGTCAAAGCCCGTGGCAGTACGTCTTGGGGAGGCAAGCACGCTCTTGCACACAAGTGCCTGGACTTCCGCCATAACAGGTCTTGTGCCCTCCATTATGCAGGCAACGCAAGTTCCCGAAGCGTCTGTCGGTCTGCCCTCCAAAAACATCATAGAGGGATTTTCAACTTCCAGCAAACCGCTGTCAGCCATTTCAAACATACCTATCTCATTCGTTGAGCCAAAACGGTTTTTTATGGCTCGCAGTATCCTGTATGTAAGATTTCGCTGACCCTCAAAATACAGCACGCAGTCAACAATGTGTTCCATGACCTTTGGTCCTGCAATAGCGCCGTCCTTGTTGACGTGACCAACTATGAACATTGGTATCTCTTCCGACTTTGCTGTGCGCATGAACATATTTGTACATTCTCTTACCTGCGTCACAGACCCCTGCGCTGAGGATATCCCGCTTATGTTCATGGTCTGGATAGAGTCGATTATGACTATCTCAGGCTTTTCTTTTACTATCACAGAGCATATCTGCTCGCAGTCATTGTCTGCAAGAAGATACAGATTTTCAGAATCAACATGAAGCCTGTTTGCACGAAGCTTTATCTGCCGTACAGACTCCTCTCCAGATACATAAAGTATGGTGTGGTCTTGTCCTAAATACTGACATATCTGCAAAAGCATTGTGGATTTTCCTATGCCCGGTTCACCGCCCAGAAGCACCAGAGAGCCTTTCACAAGCCCTCCTCCAAGCACTCTATCTAGCTCTTTCAGCCCCGTTGCATAACGTGTCTCGTTGTAGCTTGCGTCAACGTCGTCTATGCCAACTATCTTGTCGGAAATATCCCTGACAGTCGTGGGCTTAGACTTTGCACCGCCCGTCCTGACCGCAAGCTCGACCTCCTCAAAGGTGTTCCATTCACCGCAGTTAGGGCATTTGCCGTTCCATTTTGAAGTTTCATATCCGCATTGACTGCACACATACGAAGTTTTCACCTTTGCCATATGGTCGTTCCTTTCTGCATATTTATCTGATGATTTGCTGATATATAAAAATGCTGCGCCGATTTTGTGTAGGGGCTGGCGCTCACGACAGCCCGTTTATGCTGCGGTGATCGCTCGTGCAAAGCGCTGAAATTACTTGCCCTCAAGCCCCTTGAGAGCCTTTATCTCGTCACGGTCGAGCCTTATAACAGAATCCTTTATTACCTCAATATCGTCTTTCTTCACCACAACAACATTGTCGTTTTTATCCATTTTAACTCTCAGCTTGCCTGTGAGCAGATTTACTTCCTCAACAACGCCCTTTCCGTCAGCCGTTCTTACGATAGCGCCCACCTTTGGTGTGTGCTTGAGAAGATCCTCATAGCTGTCCTGCTCGTATTTCAGACAGCACATAAGTCTTCCGCAAGTGCCTGAGATCTTTGTAGGGTTAAGTGACAAGCCCTGCTCCTTAGCCATTTTAATAGAAACAGGCTGGAACTCTCCCAAAAATCTTGAACAGCAGAAAGGCTGTCCGCAGATGCCAAGACCACCAAGCATTTTTGCCTCGTCACGAACGCCTATCTGACGAAGCTCTATCCTCGTTCTGAATACCGCCGCAAGGTCTTTTACAAGCTCACGGAAGTCAACTCTGCTCTCGGCGGTAAAATAGAAAAGAAGCTTGTTGTTGTCAAAAGTACATTCAACGTCGATAAGATTCATTTTCAGCTTGTGAGCGGCTATCTTCTGCTCGCATATCTTGAAAGCGTCCTTTTCCTTTTGTCTGTTTTTTTCGATAGTTTTCATATCGTTAGGGGTGGCAAGCCTTATAATACCTTTTACGGGGTTTGTGAATCTTGTTTCGTCTATTTCCCTGTCCACAAGCGCAACTTCACCACATTCAACGCCCCTTGCGGTCTCAACGATAACTTTGTCGCCCATTTTCACGTCATAGTCTTTTGGGTCGAAGTAGTATATCTTGCCAACGCTTTTAAAGCGTA
Organism: Ruminococcus sp. RTP21359st1_H3_RTP21359_211015; assembly: GCF_040909065.1. Classification (NCBI taxonomy): domain Bacteria; kingdom Bacillati; phylum Bacillota; class Clostridia; order Eubacteriales; family Oscillospiraceae; genus Ruminococcus; species Ruminococcus sp. RTP21359st1_H3_RTP21359_211015. The sequence continues at coordinate 51,483 of NZ_JBDGDD010000016.1, read as the reverse complement.
CTCCGATTATTTTTAACATCTCTTTTTCCTTTCAAATATATATCACGGCTTTGCCGTCAGCTACTTTCTTGTGACAGAATATATCTGTCCTGCCAGACTGTTTATAGTCAGGCTTATGTTGCAGTTTGCGTCTATCCTGCCTATGTAGTCAGAAACTATATCGTAAAGCCTGACCGCCTGATCTGAGGAAAGGCTTCTGCTGAGCGTCTTTGCACCCTCTTTCGCACAGCTCACAGACTTTTCACTTTCTCCCCCGAGCCTGAATGCCGCACTGTCACGGAGTATCTCCTGAAAAAGGCTCAGCCCCTCTCTCAGCAACGTTTTTTTGCCGTCTGCCGCAAATAGCGTTTTCAAAACGTCATATTCGTTTCCGCCGCACATTGCGTCGCACAGACCTCTTGCAAGCTTCACGCTGTCAAAAAACTGGGAGTGTTCAAGATACTCGACACATCTGCCGATATTTCCACGCCCTGCTGAAACAGCTTCGCTTATGAGCGCAGGGGCAACGGCAGGATATTTCTCCTGCAAACACGCCATGCTCTCCGCCTCCGTGACAGAGGTCATGCCAAGGGAAAGCACTCGTGAGATTATGGTAGGCAGAAAAATTTCCTTGCTCCTTGCCGTAAGTATTATAGCGGTATGCTCAGGCGGCTCTTCAATGACTTTAAGCAGAATGTTCTGCACCTGAATAACAGTGTTCACCGACAAGTCAAGGTCAGGAATTATGTATACTTTCATTCTCGCCTCGTTCGGTGCAACTGGAGCTTCCGCAACTATAGGTCTGATAGAATCGTCAACGATGTAGTTGCCGTTGCTGTTTGCCTTTGCCACCATAACGTCAGGGTGAGCTCCGTCGGCTATCATTCTGCAAGTTCTGCAAATGCCGCAAGGCTCGCCTGTCTGACGTTCGCACAAGAGTGCCGCCGCTATCCAGCGTGCAAGGGTCTTTTTACCAAGCCCCTTTTCTCCGTGTATCATTATGGAGTGCGGCTCTCGTTTCTTTTTTATCATCTCAGATACGAGCCTGCGAGGCTCGCTGTTTCCGTATATTATCAAGCCCTCAGACCCCTTTCTGAAAATTTTCTATCCCTTAGACTTTCTCGAAACGCTCGATATCAGTAACGAAAATAGTTGCGCCGCCGATAGCCACCTCGACAGGATATGAAGCCGCACCGTCAGGCTCCATGATAGTTGATGACGGAACGAACTGCTTTCTTTTCTTTGAATACTTTTTGCAGACCTCTATAACAAGGTCTACCTGCTCATCAGGGCAGCAGATAAGAAAGGTGGTGTTTCCTGACATAAGAAAACCGCCTGTTGAAGAAAGCTTTGTGGCTCTTATGCCGGCTTTCAGAAGTCCTTTATTTACAGCGTAGGTATCATCGCTGTTTACGATAGCATAGACAAGTTTCATGATTTTGCCTCCTGTTATTTTGATGTAATAATAGCTTTTTTAGCTACACCTTATATTATAGCACATTTATGCGTTCAATTCCATAGTTTTTCAAAATTTTTATTACCTGCGGTGTTATCTCCTCACCACTCACTGCCACAGGCACAGAGGGCTGACAGCTTGTGACGGTCATTCCACATATAAGACCGCAGGCGTCCTCCACGTTTACGGTGTGCTGAGCCGAAAAAGCCGCCTGTCTTATACCCATGCGTTTTATCCCTTTGGGTATAGCGGGTAAGTCACCGAAAAGCCTTATCCTAGGCTGTTTTATCTCTGAAAACGCCTTTTCAAGTTTCAAAAAGTCCTCCTCGCTGTTGAAAGGCGACGGCATAAGCACAACATATTGTGTGTCGCTGTATTCAGGCTCGATGCCATATTCCCTCAGCCTGTCTGCAAGGTCGTCACCTGTGATACCGCTTTTGTATGCGGCAATGGTTATCTTCATAGGCTCTTCGCCTATGGTATGCCAGCCGAAAGCTGTTATCCTATCTTTGCAGACTTTTACCCTTTCCACAGTGCGTTCAAGGTCACGAGGAAAATCACCATTCACATAGTCAGCGCAAAGGTCAAGGCTCTCCATTATAAGATAAGAGGGGCTTGTTGAGCCGAACATTGACATTATCTCTTTGGCGCAATCATCATAATTCGCAGGGGCGTGATTTGAAATATGAAGCATTGCTCCCCCTGTGTAGCATGGAAGCGTTTTGTGAGCAGAGTCACAGCACATATCAGCCCCCAAGTCCATTGGGTGCAGGCTCTCAGGGAGAAACTTCAGATAAGCTCCGTGAGCGTTGTCGCAAAGAAGAGGTACACCGTATTTTCTGCAAACCTCGCTCATGCCCTTTATGTCACTGAGATCGCCAAGATAGTCAGGTGAGGTCACATAAACGCAATCTGCCTTTGTCCTTGACAGCACCTTCTCAACGTCCTCGGGAGTGACACTTCCTGCGCATATAGACGTAAACTCGCCCTTTGGATATATCCACTCCACGTCAATGTCAAGGAGTATGCAGGCATTTATAAATGCCTTGTGGACGTTTCTTGGTGCGGCAACAGTTATCTTTTTTCCTTGCCCACTGCGACATACTATGCCAAGCATTGCCTTTATGCAAAGGCTCGACCCCTCTGCAGAGTAAAAAGTCCGCCTGCTGCCATAGGCTTCTGCCATTTTGGCTTCGCTCTGTGCGATGATCCCCTCGGCTTCAAAAAGATAGTCCGCACCCTTTATTTCAGTGATGTCAAGAGCCTCAAGACCGTGAAATTTCTGCCCTTTGTGACCAGGCATATGAAACCTCGCTATGCCTGACTTTGCATATTCTCTAACGAATTTATTCACAGGTGCGTTCAATGCTATCTCCCTTTCAGTGCGCTTTTGAGCATGGCAGGCTTCATGCCGCAGGATATCCGCTTTCTTGCAAGCCCTATAGTCCTGGATACTGTGGATTTTGAAACACCCTCTGCGTCGGCTATCTCCTGCATTGTCATGCCCTTTGTATAATACATTATTATATAACATTTCTGCCGTTTCGTCAAATTTTCCCGCACTATCTCACGCATGAGCCTGTTTTCCACCGCCATGGCAGGGTCAACAGGCTCTTTTTCTTTTGCTTGAGGGCTTGGGATATAATTCTGTGTAAGCTCGTATGATACCTTTGTGTGCTGCATAAAAATCCTTTCTTTATCTTTTTTCGATGTTTTCTGACCATTTTTTTACCCACTATATATTGTGGGCAAATTTTTGGACAAACACAATTTTCAAAATTCTTGTTTAATTTGTGGGAAATTAAACGGACTGTTTGTGCATTTTACCATTGCAATTTAAAGAAATATGTGTTATAATGTATCTGCAAATTTGTTTGAGGGTGTTTTGTTGGACTTATAAATATAAATAAAGAAAAAAGCCGATATGAACATCTTTTGAATGAAAAGGGCGGTATTGTGTAAGCTGCCCGTTCTATTTTGAGCCGAATACTGCGGATAAAAATAAAAACACGGGGCAGTGTGAGGCTTTAAGGAGAAGTGTAAAAATTTATGGAGAAAGTAAAGCTTAACAGATTGTCTGAGCTTACTGCTATTGCGAGAAAAAGAGAGCTTACCGCAGAGGAGAAGTCTGAGCGTGAGGCTTTGAGAAATGAGTATCGCAGAAGCGTTATAGCTAACCTGACAGGTCAGCTTGAAGCCACGACGATCATTGAGCCGGACGGCTCAAGAATTAAGGTTTCGGATATGAAACGCAGCGGGGAGGATAAAATAAAGTGACAGGAGTTTCCAGACAGAAACAGAAGCTTTTGACCATGAAAAAGCTTTTTGAGACCAAGACAGACGAAAAGCACACCATTACAGGAAACAGGCTTATCGAGATCCTGGGCGACTACGGCATAAAAGCTGAGCGTAAGACTATCTATGACGATATCAAGACCCTCTGCGACAGCGGAATGGATATTGAGATAACTAAGGACGGTCACTCCAACGCTTATTATCTTGCTCAAAGGCTGTTTCAGGACGAGGAGCTGTATGTTCTTGCAGATGCAGTTGCTTCAAGCAGGTTTCTTACACAGAAGAAATCGAAGGAGCTGTTAAAGAAGATACAATCACTTACATCTGAACACAAGGCAAAGGATCTGCGCCGAATGGTCTATGTGTCAAACAGGACAAAGACCTTCAATGAGCAGATATACTATGCTATAAACAGCATACAAGAGGGCATTTTCAGCGGTTTGGAGATACACTTCAAGTATTACGAATACACCGTTGAAAAACGCAAACAGCTTCGCCACGGCGGCGAGGTGTATACGGTTTCACCGTATTCTCTGGTTTGGGAAAACGACAACTATTACCTTGTGTGCTATTGCGAAAAGCATGAAAAGATATGCCGCTACAGAGTTGACAGAATGACTCAGGTCACTGTTACAGATATCCCCAGGAGGGAGCTTTCCGAGGAGGAGAAGACAGAGGTCACAAATCGTCAGACTATCTACGGAATGTACGGCGGCGAGCTTATGACGTTGCAATTACAGTTTGACAATAAGCTCATAGATGTTGTAATGGATCGTTTTGGTGAGAAAACCATATGTCACAAAAATTCCGACAATACCTTCTATATAAATGAGGAGGTACAGGTCGCACCAACATTCTGGGGCTGGCTTTTCCAGTTCGGCTCACAGGCAAAGGTGCTTGGACCTGAAAGGGCAGTGGAAATGGCAAAGGACGCTATTTCAGATATTGCCGATTGCTACAAATAAAAATTTGGACAAGGATAAAAGAGCCGAGATATAAATAGGCGAACGTCTGCTGTAAAAGGCAGGCGTTTTTTTATTTGGATATACTACATCACTATTGATTATAGCACATATGTTCGATATTGTCAAGGGGTAATGTAAAATTTCTGTAAGATGTGGGCAAAAAGTTGACAGCACAGGGGCGAATATGTTATAATATTTACACAAGCAAAGGCGCTTTGAGTAGAAGATACCCAAAGCGCTATTTTTATAATAAGGTAAAAAGGGGTGATAAGCTTGACCACAATGCTCATTTTATCTTCTGTGATAGTGCTGTGCTGTGTGTTTTTCAATAAAATATCGGACAAGTTTGGGCTTCCTGCATTGCTGGCGTTCATTCTCCTTGGAATGTTGTTCGGCTCTGACGGGCTCTTTAAAATAGAGTTCGATAACTATAAATTTGCCGAGGAGATATGCTCGGTGGGACTTGTTTTCATAATCTTCTACGGAGGCTTTGGCACGAAATGGAGCGAAGCCAAAAAGGTGGCAGGCAAGTCACTTATACTCGCTTCCGCAGGAGTTTTGCTCACAGCCTTTGCAACTGGAGCATTCTGCAAGCTTGTGCTGGGCTTTGAGTGGCTGGAAAGTCTGCTTATTGGCGCTGTTATAAGCTCCACAGACGCCGCTTCGGTGTTCTCTGTACTTAGAAGCAAAAAGCTGAACCTGCGATACGGTACGGCTTCAATACTGGAGCTTGAAAGCGGAAGCAACGACCCTTGGGCTTATATGCTCACGGTTATAATACTTTCAGTAATGAAAGGCGGTGCGACCGCAGGAGGCTTTGTTGTGAGCTTGCTTGCACAGGTGTTCTTCGGTGTGTTCTTCGGTGCGCTTATATCTTTGGGCGCAGTGTATCTCATAAAACGTGTGCGATTTGACGCAGCAGGCTTTGACGCTATCTTTGTTACTGCCATAGCTATTCTTTCCTATGCTCTGCCCTCGGCGGTGGGCGGAAACGGCTATCTTAGCTGTTACATTGTGGGAATAGTCCTGGGCAACACAAAAATATCAGGCAAAACAGCCCTTGTGCATTTCTTTGACGGAATAACGGGCTTCACACAGATATTGCTGTTTTTCCTCCTTGGACTTTTGGCATTCCCGTCACAAATGCCGTCAATAATACTTCCTGCGGCGGCGATAGCATTGTTCCTTACATTCGTTGCAAGACCTGCGGCTGTTACTGTTATCATGAAGCCTTTCGGTGCAAAGTGGAAGCAGATAGCCCTTATCTCATGGGCAGGACTAAGAGGAGCGACCTCCATTGTTTTCGCTATCATGGCGACAGTTGATGACGCATATATGAAAAATGACGTTTTCCATATCGTTTTCTGTATCGTGCTTATGTCTATCGGTATTCAGGGTACGCTTCTGCCGCTGTTTGCTAAAAAGCTCGATATGATAGACGATGAGGAGAACGTAATGAAAACATTCAATGACTACAGCGACGAAACGGAAGTGCAGTTTATAAAGCTTTCCGTTCAGCCGGACAGCAATTGGGCAGGGCGGAAGATGAAGGATATACCATTTCCAAGAGGTCTGCTTGTGGTGATGATACTCCGTGACAAAGAGAAGATAATACCAACAGGCAAAACACAGATACTTGCAGGGGACGTTGTGGTGCTGAGTGCGGCAGGCTTTTATGACGACAGCCATTTTGTCCTAAGCGAAATGAACCTTGATAAGCATCACGAGTGGTGCGGTCTGAAAGTGTCAGAGATAACAATGTCAGAGGACAGCCTGATAGTAATGATAAAACGTCAGGGGCGTATACTTATCCCAAACGGCAGGTTGCGGCTCAAAGAGGGAGATGTGCTTGTAGTCACATCAGGATAGAGAATATGCAGGCGGCGGATTGACTTGCATTTTGTGTGAGCCGTTTATATGAAAACCACTTTGCTTTTCTTATCAGCTTATTTTCAGTGTCTTTTCATAAAACTATCATATTGAACAGGTATTATATATACAAGGTCAGAGGAACACCGAGAAAGACCTCAGGCAAAAGCTTTGAGAGCTTGATGAAAGTTCCGTCAACCAATTACTCATAATGAGTTTTCATATAATGAGTTTTCATATATAATTTTCCTTCATTCTTCTTTTCATTTCATCTCGCTGTGCTCTGATTTTTCAGAGTGCGGCAAAAGTGAAATGGCATGGAAAAATACATAACTTTAGCATTCCCCATTCATAATTTTTTCTTCATATTATACTTCTTACTTCTCTGAAAGACCCTGTGGCTTTTGCCGCGGGGTCTTTTGGATTTGTAGAATTTATATCAAAACAAACGTCCTTATCTGTGCATATCGACAAAAAACTTGCTGTCCAAAAAATTACCCCTCAAATTCATCAAGTTGTGTTATCATACATACAGCCCCGAAATAGAAAAAGAAAAATATGAGGATGTGTGTAAAAATGATATGGATAATCATGATGAATGTTTTTATCGTTGCGGCAGGTGCAGGCGGCGACAGGTGGCTTATGAAAACTATAATGAGAATGGTGCTGTTTTTCCTGTTTGTTGCGGTGGCAGAGAGGAACATGGGAGCAGTGTTTGCCGCAGGCATCGTGTTCACAGCGGCATGGGCGGCACTGTCGCTTTTTGAAGCGGAAACCAAAAAGAAACGCCATGCAAATAAGGTCAGACGGTGCCGTGTCAGAGAAAATATAAACCGTACAATACAAATTGAGCAATAATTAACAAAAAAATCACTTATTTTATGGGCATATGTGTTATAATTAATGATGATTGTAATAATTTAGCCTGAGAGGTGATATAGCTTTTGAAAAATTCTGCTGATTTTGAACTGTATGATAAAATAAAAAAATATAGAAGATCTATTTTGAAAACAAGCGTGTTAGTGCTGTTCGTTGCTTGTCTGCTTGTGTATGCGTGTGCCTGCTATTACAGCGGTGTGAACGCATTTCAGAAAGAGGCTCAGCTTTGCTCTGCCATAAATGCGGAAGCAGACCAGAATGTGGCTGCCTTTATGAAGAAAATGGAGGACACTGCCAAGCTTATAATGGGCAATGAGGACTATGCGAAATATGATCCTACTGATACGTCAAAGAGCGAATTTGCCGTGCTTAATGAGGAGAATGTTCTCACTGAGAGGCTTATAGAGCTTAGTACATTGGGCAACTATACTGATTTTGGCATTGTAAGCAGTAATGAACATAATGTAGGAAAGATAACCGATGGTACAAAGGATATCTTTGACGATGAGATATACAAGAGAGTTTCCGACCTTATGGGTGACAGCAAGATAAAATGGTTCACGGGACAGGACGATAACTACAGACGAGTGTATTTCGCAGGCAGGATAAATGACGATCTTATTTTTATCTCCTCTGTGTTTTCAACGGAGTTTGATCTTGTTTTTCTGCCCTCTGACAATTACAGCGAGATAAATACCATGCTGTGTGATGACGATGGCAGGATAATCTATGCTAACGACGGAAAAAGTGTTGTCGGCGAAAAGCTCGATGAAAAGCTCTCTAAATTCCTTGATGGAGGCACTGGCGTCACCGTTTCGGATATGACTACTATCTGTGCTATTGATGATTGCAGTGACGATTGGGTGGTCATTACTACCGTAGATATGTCAGACACTTTGCGTCACTATGTGAAAACAGGGCTTAAATGCCTTGGTATCTTTATTTGCTGCGCAGTCATATTTATTATGATATCTGCGGCAGCGGCGGCGGATAACGACCCGCAGAACGGACCGAAGTTTGGAAAATATCCAAAGGTGGACGAAAATACAGGGCTTTTTACTGCGGAATATACCGAAAACAGCATTATGGATAAAATGGAAACTTGTATCTCAGGCTCGACTATCGCATTTATTATCGTGAAAATAACAAATCTGGAGCTTATAAGGCTCAACTATGGCGAGGAGATAGTGGCGGAAGCTGAGCGAAAGGTCGCCGAAATACTGGTGGAGAACCGCAAGGAGGGCGATATCTGCGGAATTTTCAGGGAGGGCGAGTTTGCTCTGTTTGCAGACCACACGAACTTTGACCTTATGAGAGCCTATGGTAATGTGAGGGCTTATGTTAAAGAGCTTAACGATAAGCTGAAGGAATGTTGCCTTGACGATGACAGGGGCTACATAAAATGTGCAGTTGGTGCGTCGGTCTACCCTGAAACAAGCGATGATTATGATGAACTTTACGAAATGGCAGAAAAAGCCTGCGAGAAAGCAGAACACAGTGAGGACGCAAGAGCGGTGATATATGATAAAAAAGAGGAAGAGGTGAGCCGCAGTTGAGAACACGCATTGTAAGGTGTGCGGCTTTGACCGCTTCAGCGATCTGCACAGCGACTGTCATGACGGGCTGTGCATTGTTTGAAAGAAGAATGGAGCATAATGTAAAGACCGAGGTGTCCTTCTCGTGGTGGGGCAAGGACGCGCGTAACGAGTATACTCTCGACGGGCTTAAAGCCTATCAGAACAGCAATAAGAACGTTGTGGTAAGACCTGAGTATGCAGACTTTGACGGCTTTAAAACACGAATGGACGTGGAATTTTTCTCTGACACCACCGCAGATATCATGCAGTTAAACTACAGTTGGCTCTATGAATATTCTCCCGACGGCGAGGACTTTTATGATCTTAATGAGCTGTCGGAATACATAAATCTTTCAGCATTTGATGATGACAGCCTTTCATACGGCACAATAAACGGCAAACTTAACGCCTTGCCTACCGGTACGAACTGTATAACCTTCTACTATAATAAGACGATGTATGACAGCTATGGTCTGAGCCTGCCTGAAAATTGGTCTGACCTTATAAATGCGGCAGAGGTCATGAAATCAGACGAGGTGTATCCTGTTGAAATGACGAAAAAGGCGGCTTATCTCAGCTCTGTGGCGTATGTGGAGCAGGTAACGGGAAGAAAAATGTTATCTGACAGCGGCGAGTTTCAGTATACCTTGGAGGACGTAAGGCTCATGCTCGCCTTTTATCAGGAAATGCTTAATAAAAAGGTCACAAAGCCTGCGTGGGATTTCGATAGGAACGATCTTGAAAAGTGCCTGACGGCAGGCGTGGCTTCCTGGATATCAGACGCAGAGTATTACTGCGAGCCTGCTCAGAAGTTTGGCTTTGACATCGTTATAGGCGACTATCCAAAGCATAAGCAGGCTGTGAGCAGCGGTTGGTATAAAAAGCCCACTAGCGTTTATGCCATAAAGAAAAATACCAAGTCCCCTGAGGAAGCCGCAAAGCTTCTTGACTATCTTGTGAACGGTGAGGAAATGGCTCTCCTGCAGGGCATGGGAAAGGGCGTGCCTGCATCAAAGGCGGCATTGGAAGCCCTTGAAGCGAGGGATATGCTTGACGGGATAGAGTATAAAGCCAACGAGAAAATGGCAAACTCAGAGGAGCTTGAAATAATGTCCCCGAAGCTTGAAGATCAGGGGGTACTTGACCTTTTTATAAGCACCTCGGAGTCGCTTTATTATGGCAGGGCGGAGATAGAAAACGCTTCTGAAAATCTGTATAATAAGATGAAGGAATTATACAAATAGTTAAATACGCGAAACAAATAGTGCAAATTGTATTCAAAAAATGAATGAGAAGTGTACAGAGTACACAAAAATAACGAAACTGTTAAATAAGTCTTGACAATTTATTTGTTTTAAGATATAATTAAGAACGATGTAAGGTAATACATCATAAAACGGTGTGTGACAAAGTGTGTGACAGAATTTCTTGTGAGAATGTCAACATAGTGTTACCAATCGTCAAAATGACCGATTGAAAATTAGTTTTTCGTCAAGTTGAACAAAGTTGAGAAAAAAACAGAAAAACTATTGACATTTTGGACAAGATGATGTATACTTTAATCATGGTGATAAGGAGAACGCAAAGAACTCCGAAAGCCGCTTAATTATTGGAAAGTAGCTGCTTAAATCGGCTTGCGGCACTTTTATAAACAAATTTATTTAATTTATTATGGAGGGATTTTCTATGAAGAAATCTAACAGAAAAGGTTTCACCCTTGTAGAGCTCGTAGTTGTTATCGCTATCATCGGTATCCTTGCAGCTATCCTCGTTCCTACAATGATGAACTATGTAAAGAAGTCAAAGCTCAAGACAGCTAACTCAAACGCTAAGCTCGTTTTCACAACTGTAAACAACGAGGCTGCTGATTTGCTCGTAAACGGTGAAACAGTTGGTTCTGGCGACGGTCAGACAGCTGCTGTAAATATCAAGACAACTCTTGGTGCTCTTACTGGTACAACCACAGCGGATAAGCTTGGTAAGGCTGTATACGAGGCTCTTAAGGACAATGGCGACGGTGCTGGTTGGTGCGTATATTCTATCGGTACTTCAGGTAACGTTGAGTATGCTCAGTGGTCTGACGTTCAGACACCAACTAGTGGTGTTCTTGGTCAGTATCCTGATCCTTGCAAGGATCCAGATAAGGCTAATCATGATTTTGGTTCAAAGGTTACAAGCTGGTAATCGTGATTTGAATTTTCAGAACCGCTCATTTGAGCGGTTCTTTTTTTGTCTGAAAATATATAAAATAGCCAATCAGAATAGCCTGCCTTTGTGCAAATGGTAAAAATCTATGGAATAGCTTGTCTTTTATTAAGATAACAAAAAAGGCATACCGCCGAGAGCGTTAACTCCCTCGGCGGTATTTTTCTACCCAAAATAAACCCCATAATACCTGCAAGCCTTTATCATAAAATCCTCGCTCACATCAAAATGCTGCGCAAGCAGATAAATACTGTCCAGATTTTTCTTTATGGCTTTGATAAGCTCGCTTTTAGGTATCAGATTTTCTATCGCCCATTTGTCTGCTCGGTATTCATGCTGTGAGATGTTGTCTGCCGTGGCGTATCTGTTGTAAAACGCACCCTTTACGCAGTGACCTATCTCGTGAGCAGTGCGCTCCTTCAAAAGCCTTGCAGGCGTCTGGTTGTCTATGCCGATCGCACAGCCACCTGCGCCAAAAAGCGATATCGCCCCGCACTTTGGACAATCAATAAAATCTATAGTTATGTTCTCTCTACTGCAAATATCATACAATTCCTGTATGTTCGTCATCTCTCACTTTTCACCAGCCTTTCTGCGCTTTGCTTCCTCTCTGAGCATGACCATTTCTGCATACTGCTTGACCTCGTCAAACATTTCGTCCGTCACTCCAAGCGTGCCGTTGAATAATGCATATTTCAGCTTCGTGTCAAAATCTTCTTCCCTGCCAGATATAAGATATTGTACGCTCACTCCAAATCTGTTCGCTATCTTTGTAGAATTCTCTGCGGAAAGTCGTTCCGTCCTGCCTTTGCTCAGCTCAGATAAACAGCTCCTCGTTATAGACAGCTCCTTGCACATCTGCGATACCGTCATATTGTTCTCCTCACATAGCTCTTTTATCCTTTTGTACATTTCAGTCATATTTTCTTCCTCCAATTGTGATCATTTCACAAAAGATACAGAAGTCTGTATCAAATTCGCTAATACCTATTGACTTTTGCAGAAGCCTGTAGTATACTGTATGTATCGTTAGTACAGATATCTGTATAAAATCTGGCTTTGATATAATTATAATACATTTTTCTGTAAAAGTCAAGAGGATAAACCGCCCCCTTTTTGACATCTCCGCCCCGAGAGATATACAGAAAACGGTTATCTGAAATGTCATTGCTTTATTTTATTTACAGTATATCATACTAACTGTCCAAATGTCTGTACAAAAAGGCGAAAGGAGAAAAATGTACGATAATATAGATTATTCCGTAGAGGTAAATTCCATAAAAAGGCTTGCGCCCTCAGCGAGCCGATATAATTTCAGAAGCGGTGGAAGCAGAGTTAATACAGCCGCACTGCGAAAGCTTTCACAGTATCGCAAACTAAGGTGGCAGGAGTGGAAGCTTAAAGAAGATATCTGCGAAATGTCCTCACAGCTTGCCGCAGTGGGGGAGCATTGCGGCAGGGTAGCCCACAGAGGGAAAAAACTTACTGACTTGTGGCTTGACCTTGCAAAGGTGCAGCTTCGCTTGAGAGAATGTGAGGAGCTTGCGGCAAAAATGCCAAAACGCTATCGTGGCGTGGTGAAAAGCCGCTTTTTTGACGGCTCAAAGAAGCACCCACCTGAGTGGGGAAGCTCCGCCGCAGAGTTCGGCTTTCCCTTTGGAGGAGAAGAACTGCGCAGGCGAGTGACAAAGTGCCTGAATGAAATATATAACTAAAAAATATCCGTTCTGTTTTTTGCAGAACGGATATTTTTCATGTTTTCTTTATGTATAGAGTTATCTGATAAAATGAGTCCAAGCGTGTTCCTCGACCTCAGGTAAGCCGTATTTTTCTTTACCAAGTGCAATGCTTTTCATAAGGAAAGTCATGTTTCTTGCAAGTACACGCATTGTCTGTTTACCCTCATCGTCCATTTCAGCCTCGCCTACTTCACGTCCGTGAATACTGTTCCAATACTGACTTGAGGCAATAGGCATATTGCAAATAGTGAAATACTTGTTAAGCTCATCAAATGTAGCCGAACAGCCGCCTCGTCATGCACAAACTACACTTGCTCCTACTTTCATTGATTTGTCAAAATGTGTGCTGTAGAACAAACGGTCAAGACAGGCGATAAGAGTTGCATTTGCAGAAGCGTAATATACAGGGCTTGCAACAACAAGTCCGTCAGCCTTCTCAAACTTTGGTGCGATTTCATTTACCATGTCATTGAATACGCATTTGCCCGTTTTTGAACATGACCTGCAGGCAATACAGCCGCGAATATCCTTGTTCCCAATTTGAACAGTTTCTACTTCAACATCACTCTCTTTAAAAACCTTTTCCATTTCTCGAATGGCAATAGAAGTATTTCCGTTTATCCTCGGACTTCCGTTTAAAATAAGAACGTTCATGTTAAATCCTCCTATGTATTTATTTTAATAATTATATCACTTGGAGTACACTATAAGTCAAGTGAATTTTTATATGCTTTATTCTGAAATAATTGTTAATATGAGCATTTCCTGAAAAATCCGCCGACAAAAAGTACGGCGGATATGATACAGCTATATATATTGCAAAGCGTAAAATGCCCGCCACGGCGAACATATAGCTCTCTCAGCATATCACGCCTATGGGCGGAAATAAAAAAAATCCGCTACCATAAATGATAGCGGATTTGGTGCAGGTGCAAGCACCTACAAAGTAAAAATAACAATTAACTACAACTAGCGGCGTAGTCGTAAGATTTAAAAGAAAGTTGATCGTAAAATGCCCGCCACGGCGAACGTATAGCTTTCCCAGCATATCACACCAATGGGCGGAAATAAAAAATTCCGCTACCATAAATGATAGCGGATTTGGTGCAGGTGCAAGCACCTACAAAGTAAAAATAACAACTCAACTACACCTAGCGGCGTAATAGTAAGATTTAAAAGAAAGTTGGGCGTAAATAGCCCGCCACGGCGAACATATAGCTTTCCCAGCATATCACGCCTATGGGCGGAAATAAAAAAATCCGTTACCATAAATGATAGCGGATATGGTACAGGGGCTCGCCCCTGTTGGTGCGCCTGACAGGAATCGAACCTGCGACCTCAAGAGTCGGAGTCTTGCGCTCTATCCAACTGAGCTACAGACGCATATAAGGAGCGGAAATCCGCTCCTTGTTTTTTATAAATTTTTTATCTAAGCTTAGCTCCGCATGGCAAGTCCTGATCCGGGAAAATAACGCTTGCCGCACCGTCAGGTGTGTCAGCCGCACATATCATGCCGTTTGACTCAACTCCGCAAAGCTTCACAGGCTTCAGATTGGCTACAATAACTACCTTCTTGCCAATAAGATCTTCAGGCTTGTACCATGCCGCAATGCCCGATACTACCTGCCTGCCGCCAAAACCATCGTCAAGCTGTAAGCAAAGAAGCTTCTTGGATTTCTTTACCTTCTCGCAGTCCTTAACAAGAGCAACTCTCAGATCTACCTTTGCAAAATCATCTATGGTTATCTCGTCAGCTATAGGCGCAGGCTCAAATCCATCGTCAGCCTTTTCCTCAGGCTCTGCATTGCTGCCTATTATCTTGTTAAGCTCCTCTATCTCCTTGTCAACGTCAATTCTTGGGAAGATGATCTCACCCCTGTGAACTGTAACGTCAGCAGGAAGTACACCAAACTTGCCAGCGTTCTCGTATGTGATGTCGCTCTCAGCCGCACCTATCTGCTCCCATACCTTTGGCATTGTTGTAGGCATAAAGTTGCTGAGAAGCGTTGATACTATCCTGATAGTTTCAAGCAGATTGTAAAGAACTGTCGCAAGTCTTGCCTTTTTGCTCTCGTCCTTGCCAAGTACCCATGGAGCTGTCTCGTCAATGTACTTGTTAGCCCTGGATACTACCTTGAATATCTCAGCCAAAGCATTGTTTATCTGAGTCTTGTCCATGAACTCGTCGACTTTTGCTCTAAGCTCCTCAGCCTCAGCAATAAGCTCAGCGTCAAAATCGCCAGCCTCTCTGTCAGCAGGAAGCGTGCCGCCAAAATATTTGTCAGCCATAGCTACAGTTCTTGAAACAAGATTGCCAAGACCATTTGCAAGGTCAGAGTTTATTCTGTTTATCATTATCTCGTTTGAGAATGAGCTGTCTGCACCTAAAGCCATTTCACGAAGAATGTGGTATCTGATAGCGTCAGCACCATATCTCTCACCAAGAATAAACGGGTCAACAACGTTGCCCAAAGACTTGGACATCTTCTGTCCGTTGAATGTTATCCAGCCGTGTACAGCAAGATGCTTAGGCAGTGGAAGATCAAGTGCCATAAGCATTGCAGGCCAAACGATAGCGTGGAATCTCATGATATCCTTTGCTACCATGTGAACGTCAGCAGGCCAGAACTTGTCAAAATCATTGTACTGCTCGTTCCAGAAACCAAGTGCAGAAATATAGTTAGAAAGTGCGTCTATCCAAACGTAAACAACGTGCTTGTCATCAAATGTAACAGGAATACCCCACTTGAAAGTAGTTCTCGATACACAAAGATCCTCAAGACCGGGCTTGATAAAGTTGTTTACAAGTTCAGTGGCTCTTGTCTTTGGCTGGAGATAATCTGTCTCAGTGAGAAGCTTCTCTATCCTCTCAGCAAATGGTGACATCTTGAAGAAGTAAGCCTCCTCCTTAGCCTCTGTTACCTCTCTGTGACACTCAGGACAACAGCCGTTCTCGTCAAGCTGTGACTCAGTCCAGAAGCTCTCACAAGGCGTGCAGTATTTGCCCTTGTATTCGCCCTTGTAAATGTAGCCCTTGTCATAAAGAGCCTTGAAGATCTTTTGAACAGTTTCAATGTGATAATCGTCAGTAGTTCTGATGTATCTGTCATAGCTGATGTTCATGTAGCTCCAAAGCTTTTTGAAAGTCTTGACTACCTCATCAACATATTCCTTAGGTGTAACACCCTTTTCAGCAGCCTTCTGTTCGATTTTCAGACCATGCTCGTCAGTGCCTGTGAGGAACATGACATCATAGCCCTGCATACGTCTGTATCTGGCGATAGAATCGCAGGCAACAGTGGTGTAGCAGTGACCGATATGAGGATTACCGGAAGGGTAATATATCGGGGTAGTGATATAAAACGGTTTTTTCTCCATATAAAGGACCTCCGTAAAAGAATTTGCATAAGCAGCATTTCTTATATTATACTACTTTACAGTGGTTTCGTCAAGCGGTAAAGCGATTTAAGTGAGGAGTGAGGAATGAGGAGTGAGGAGTGAGGAATGAGGAGTGAGGAATGAGGAATGAGCATAGCAGACCAAAGTAAATTGCAAGCATAAAGTAAAATAAAGCACCGAGCGTAGCGATTTTGCGGCATAACAAACCATAGCAATCAAATGTAGGGGCTGGCGCCCTCGACAGCCCACCCCCCTTTGACATTTCGCATTATTGTTTATCTCACAACCCTTGATAATCCCACAAACATCGGTAGGGGCGAACAGCGTTCGCCCGTGCTCAGGACTTGCCGTAATTTCAGAATTGTACGGGCTGGCGCCCTCGACAGCCCACCCCCTTGACATTTCGCATTATTGTTTATCTCACAACCCTTGATAACCCCACAAACATCGGTAGGGGCGAACATCGTTCGCCCGTGCTCAGAACTTGCATAAATTCTGAATCATAGAGGACACCACCCGATTTGTGCTGATTTAACAAATAATTCATACAACTTTCGTATAAAAATGCTATAATAAAAAGGTTAAAGTATATATTCTAAGAAAAAGTAACTCTAAGGTGGGAATCGTAAAATGGAAGAAGTAAGAGAAAATAAAATGGGAACGCAGCCCATAGGCGAGCTGCTGTTCAAAATGTCCCTGCCGATCATGATATCCATGCTCGTGCAGGCTCTCTATAATATCGTCGACAGCATATTCGTTGCCAAAATAAGCGAGGACGCACTCACTGCCGTGTCACTGGCTTTCCCTGTGCAAAATCTTATGATAGCCCTCGGTGCAGGCACTGGTGTCGGTATCAACGCACTGCTTTCAAAATCACTTGGTGAAAAGAACTTCAAGCAGGCTAACAGCGCCGCCAATAACGGCATTTTCCTCTGCCTTGTGAACTTCGTTATCTTCGTGGTTTTCGGTGCATTTTTCACCGAGATCTTCTATCGTTCACAAACCTCAAACAAAATAATTATCGAATATGGCGACCAGTACCTAACCATCATCACCCTGCTAAGTATCGGTCTTTTCTGTCAGATGACTATGGAAAAACTATTGCAGGCAACAGGTAAAACTATCTATTCAATGTATACTCAGGGAATAGGCGCAGTGATAAATATTATCCTCGACCCTTGCTTTATCTTTGGCGTGGGCTTCTTCCCTAAGTGGGGCGTAACAGGTGCGGCTGTGGCTACCTGTATCGGTCAGTTCACCGCTGCAGCCTTCGGACTTTTCTTCAATATGAAGTTCAACAAAGAGATAACCATAAACCTTGTGAAGTATAGACCGCAGGCAAAAATAATCAAGAAGATCTACGCTGTCGGTCTGCCGTCCATCATAATGCAGTCTATTTCTTCTATCATGACATACGGCATGAATAAAATACTTATCGGCTTCTCAAACACCGCCGCCGCAGTTTTCGGTGTGTATTTCAAGCTTCAGAGCTTCGTTTTCATGCCTGTTTTCGGACTTAATAATGGTCTTATCCCTATCGTTGCCTATAACTATGGTGCAAGAAAGAAAAAGCGTATCACAGGTGCAATAAAATACGCCATGATATATTCTGTGTCTATCATGATAGTTGGCACTATCATAATGCAGATTTTCCCTGCACAGCTTCTGAAACTCTTTGATGCAAGCGATAATATGCTAAGCATAGGCGTAACAGCCCTGCGTATAATCAGCACACACTTCTTCTTCGCAGGCTTTGATATAATCATAATCTCATCATTGCAGGCTCTCGGCAGGGGACTTTCCTCTATGCTCGTTTCATTTACAAGACAGCTTGTTGTGCTTCTTCCTGTGGCGTATCTTCTTTCCCTTACAGGCAAGCTTGACGCTATTTGGTGGGCTTTCCCTATCGCCGAGGTATTCTCCATATTGGCGTCACTTTTCTTCCTGAGAAGAGCATATAACGCTGAAATAAAACCAATGGCAGATTAAATAGGAGGTATTTTTATGCGGCTTATTTTTATCAGACACGGCGACCCCGATTACGTTCATGATACCCTTACAGAAAAGGGCAAGCGTGAAGCAGAGCTTCTTGCACAGCGTGTAAAGAATTGGGACGTTTCAAAGTTCTATGTTTCTCCCCTTGGCAGAGCGCAGCTCACAGCGGAATATTCCCTGAAGCTTCGTGGGGATACAGCGGAAACTCTCCCATGGCTGAGAGAATTTAACGGCATAATACCCACCTCTGATGGAGGACATCGTATCCCATGGGATATGTACCCCACCGAGTGGGCGGATAAAGAGATATACTATGACCGCAATAAGTGGTTCAAGTCCGATTATATGCAAACAGGCAATGTCGAAGAACAGCTTAAATGGGTGCATGAGGGTATTGATAAGCTTCTTGCCGACCATGGTTATATCCACGAGAACGGTATGTTCCGCATTGAAAAGCACAGCGATGAAACCCTTGTGTTCTTCTGTCACTTCGCCGTATCAATGGTGATGATAGGACATATCCTTGGCATTTCCACCATGAATATGTGGCACGGCTTCAATATGCAGCCTACCTCTGTGACGGTCCTCGGCTGTGAGGAGCGTGAGGGCGACTATGGCTTTTTCAGATGCCACGTCATGGGCTGTACAAAGCACCTTGCAGGCGGCAATGAACCTATCTCCAACGCAGGCTACTTCACCGACGTTTTTCAGGATTAAATAAACCCGTAAGAGTGACTTTTTCGCTCGCATATTATTGCATACAAAAATATTCTCTATCCGCTCTGTTATCTCAGGGCGAATATTTTGTTATACGAAAACTTAGTTTAATATAATATAACAGTCAAAGAAAACGTTTTATTCTAAATATGACTATCATTAGATAACAACATATTCATAATTTGTGAAAAAGCACAACAAAAGCTTCGCGTTTTCGTTGATTTTTTAGCTTGCTTTATGTAAACTAAATGCTTTTACCCCCTTGACTTTATTTTGAAAAGGGCTTATAATATCCCATAGCTTAAAAGAGTATGGGTTTCATATTTTTATATGTGCCTATGAGAGCATGAAGTTTAGAAGAATAAAAGGAGAGTGAAAGAATATGTTCCAGCTTCAATGGATATGGCACAACCTGAAAGGCTACCGAAAATTCTATGTAACAGCCCTTGTGCTGACTATCGTATGCAACGCCTTGTATCTTACCACACCTTATTTCAGCAAAGAGCTTGTGGATAAGTTTCTTTCAAGCAAGGACGCACTTTTTAATCTTGAGCATGAAAGAAAGCTGTTCTGGTTGCTGCTTGCAGGCATGGTGGGATTCACCTTGATTAGAACTATCTGTCAGTACACCTGCAACATGACCTATGAATTATCATCTCAGGGCATGATATACAGAATAAGGGCACACCTTTTCAGACGTATCGAAAATCAGGATATGGAGTTTTATGACCGCAACCGAACAGGCGACCTTATGACAAGGCTCACAGGCGACCTTGATATGGTGCGTCATGCAGTGGCATTCGTTTTTAAAGGTATGCTTGAATCATGTTCGCTGTTTATAGCCTCATCAGTTTATTTCTTTATGGTAAGCTGGAAAATGGCACTTCTTCTGCTGGCTGTTACACCGTTCATATTCGGCGTGGTGGTGCTTCTTGATAAAAAGGCAAAGCCGGTCTACGTTGACCTCCGTGAGAAGCTGTCCCAAATGAATACAGACGCTCAGGAGAACATCTCAGGCAACAGAGTTGTAAAAGCCTTCGCCCGTGAGGACTATGAAATAGAAAAGTTCCAAAAAGCCAATAAAGAGTATTCTGATGCCAACAAAAAAGCGTCACTGCTGTGGCTTAAATTCTTCCCTTATATGGAAGCTTTCGCAAACGCCTTGTCAGTTGTAATGCTCCTTGGCGGTGGATTTTTCCTTATAAAAGGGGAAATAACAATGGGCGAGTATGTTGCTATTTCAGGACTTATCTGGGGCATCGCAAACCCTGTTAGAAACCTTGGTATCTATGTGAACGATATGCAAAGGTTCATGGCTTCCGCAATGAAGGTCATCGAGATATACTATGCAAGACCTATCATCACCGACCGTGAAGACGCAGTTGACCAGACAGAAAGACTTCACGGAGATGTCGAGTTCAAGGACGTTACCTTTAAGTTTGGCAAGCATATAGTCCTTGACAACGTGAACTTTAAGATAAAAGCAGGCCAGACAGTTGCCATAATGGGCGAAACAGGTTCAGGCAAGACCTCGCTTATAAACCTAATACCAAGATTTTATGATACCAACTCAGGAGAAGTCCTCGTTGACGGTGTGAATGTAAGAAAGCGTAAGCTCTCACAGCTCCGCTCACAAATAGGTATGGCAACGCAGGACGTCCTGCTTTTCTCTGATACCATAGACGGCAATATCGCATACGGCGACTCTGATATGTCCGAAGAGGACGTTAAGCACTATGCAAAGCTTGCGGCGGCAAACGAATTCGTTGAGAAAATGCCTGACGGCTATGAAACTATCGTGGGCGAGCGTGGCGTAGGTCTTTCAGGCGGACAGAAGCAAAGACTTTCCCTTGCAAGAGCCTTAGCCATAAAGCCTGCCATTCTTATCCTTGACGATACCACCTCCGCCGTGGATATGGAAACAGAAAAGTATATTCAGGACAGCCTTAGAAACCTCGATTTCCCATGCACAAAGATAATAATAGCCCAGCGTATCTCCTCCACAAAGGACGCCGACGTGATAATAATCCTCGATGACGGCAAGATAACCGAAATGGGTACTCATGATGAGCTTATCGCCAAAAAGGGATACTATTACGAGGTGTTCAAGCTGCAGAACGATGGCTTCGGAAAGGAGGCGGTCTAAATGGCAAGAAACCGTTATGACGTTGACGAAGTCCTTGAAACCCCATTCGACTTCGCCCACCTGAAACGCTCCTTTGTGTATATCAAAAAATATAAGGGCAAAATGATAACCGCCCTTATGCTCAGCGTGTTCGCCGCAATATCAGGACTTCTCGGACCGCTCATCACCCAGTATGCACTTGATAATACCATACCGCAGAAAAATATGGGACAGCTCGTCCTGCTAACCCTCGCATTTGTCGGCACTATAGCCGTGTCAATAACATTCTCCACTATCCGTTCAAGGATAATGACAGTTGTTGGTCAGGATATAATCTTCGATATCCGTACCGACCTTTTCAAGCATTTGCAGGAGCTTCCATTTGAGTATTACGATAACCGCCCACACGGCAAGATCCTCATCAGAGTTGTAAACTATGTAAACTCCGTGTCGGATATGCTCTCAAACGGTATCATCAATGTTATACTCGAGTGCCTTAATATGCTTTTCATCATGATTTTCATGTTCTTTGTGAATGTGAAGCTGTCATTGGTGGTGCTTTCGGGTCTGCCGATATTTGCAGTCATAATGATGATGATAAAGAAAAGACAGCGTAAAGCATGGCAGGACGTTTCAAACAAATCCTCAAACCTTAACGCCTATTTGCAGGAAAACATCACAGGCGCAAGAGTGACCCAGATATTCACCCGTGAGGAAGAAAACGCCCAGATATTCGACAGACTTTCCGAGAAATATCGTAAAAGCTGGATAAACGCCGTGAAATATTCTAACCTTGTTTGGCCTGCTACCGACAACGTTTCTACCCTTGTGAGAGCCGCAATATTCGTGGTGGGTCTGCTGGTTCTGACCCCTGCGGCAGTGAGCCTTGGAACTATCGTTGCCATGACAAGCTATGCTTCAAGCTTCTGGCAGCCTATCATGAACCTGTCAAACATCTTCAATAACTTCATCAACAATATCGCCTACCTTGAGCGTATCTTTGAGACCCTTGACGAGCCTGCCACTATCGCAGACAAGCCGAACGCTCAGGATATCGGTGATATCACAGGCGAGGTAAAATTTGATGACGTTACATTCAGCTATGAGCAGGGCAAAACAGTTTTGGAGCATATCTCCTTTGACGTTAAGCCGGGCGAAAGCGTTGCCCTCGTTGGACCAACAGGCGCAGGAAAATCTACAGTAGTTTCTCTCCTGTCAAGATTTTATGACCTTGACAGCGGTAAAATAACCATAGACGGCAAGGATATAAGTCAGGCGACTTTGCATTCCCTCCGCTCACAAATGGGCATAATGCTTCAGGACAGCTTTATTTTCAGCGGCACTATTTACGATAATATCCGCTACGGCAGACTTGACGCAACGGAAGAAGAAATAAGAGAAGCCGCAAAGATAGTCTGCGCAGACGAGTTCATAAGCGAAATGAAAGACGGCTATATGACCGAGGTCAACGAGCGTGGCTCAAAGCTTTCAGGCGGACAGAAACAGCTTATCTCCTTTGCAAGAACGCTCCTCTCCGACCCGAAAATACTTGTCCTTGACGAAGCAACTTCATCAATAGACGCACGAACAGAAAAGCTCCTTCAGCAGGGACTTCAAAGACTTCTTGTTGGCAGAACTTCATTTATTATCGCACATAGACTTTCCACTATCAAAAACTGCGATAAGATAATGTATATCGATAACAAAGGCATTGCCGAGTGCGGCACTCATGACCAGCTTATCGCAAAGAAAGGCGAATATTATAAGCTTTATACCGCACAGCATATGGACGAATAAAATAGCATAAAAAAAACACGGGTGAACACTGCACCCTGCAAATGTGGCTATCCACATCTGTAGGGGCGAACAGCGTTCGCCCGTTTGTTATTTCACCCTGTTATCACGTTGTTTATCTTTACTTTATCACTATCTTATCCAACGTTTCCCCTACCTTGTCATGGATAACAAGGTCGCAGGAGCCGTCCATGGAAGTCTTGTCCCGATTTATCAGCACAAGATTATCCCCCTGAAAATATCTCACCATTCCTGCCGCAGGATAAACTGTCAGAGAAGTGCCTGCAATAATAAGCGTGTCGCACTGAGATATCTCTCTCACCGCCTCCGTAACAGTTTTATCATCAAGCCCCTCCTCATAAAGCACAACATCAGGCTTGATCGTTCCGCCGCAGGTGCATTTCGGAATTCCTGTGCTGTTTAAAATATCCTCCGCAGTGTAGAATTTTCCGCAGTCCATGCAGTAGTTGCGGTGTACGCTTCCGTGAAGCTCCAGCACCTTTTTGCTGCCTGCCGCCGTGTGAAGTCCGTCAATATTCTGCGTGATAACTGAAGAAAGTATGCCTGCCCTCTCCATTTCCGCCAGCTTGTAATGAGCCTTGTTAGGCTTTGCCGTCAGACAAAGCATTTTGTCACGGTAAAAATCATAAAACGCCTTTGTGTGCCGCATAAAAAACGTGTGGCTGAGTATCTGCTCAGGGGGATAATCATATTTCTGATTGTAAAGTCCGTCCACCGACCGAAAATCAGGTATGCCGCTCTCTGTTGATACCCCTGCTCCTCCGAAAAATACTATCCTGTGTGACTTGTCTATTATCTGCTGCAGCTCCATTTTTATCACTCCTATGAAAAATGCGGTCTATACCGAAGCACAGACCGCATTGATTATTCACGATATTAGTCGATCTTAACGATCCAGCCAAACTCGTCTGGTATCTTGCCCCACTGAATGCCTGTCATTGTATCATAAAGCATCTGTGAAACAGGGCCGATCTTGTTGTTGTTTATCTCCATTACCTTGTCGCCCCACTTAAGATGACCAACAGGTGAGATAACAGCAGCAGTACCTGTGCCGAATACCTCGTCAAGCTTGCCGTTGTCGTAAGCCTCAGCGATCTCCTCAATAGAGATCTTTCTCTCGCTTACCTTGTAGCCCTTCTTCTTGCATATCTCGATAGCAGACTTTCTTGTGATGCCAGGGAGAACAGAGCCAAGAAGCTGTGGTGTAACAACTTCGCCGTCAATAACGAAGAAGATGTTCATTGAGCCAACTTCCTCAACATACTTTCTCTCAACACCATCAAGCCAAAGTACCTGCTCGTAATCCTGCTCGTGAGCTTCTTCCTGACCCGCAAGCGAGATAGCGTAGTTAGCGGCTGTCTTAGCAAAGCCTGTACCGCCTCTTACGGCTCTTACATACTTGTTCTCAACATAGATCTTAACAGGGTTAAGACCGGTTGAATAGTAAGCGCCTGAAGGTGAAAGAATAATGATGAACAGATAGTGGTCAGCAGGCTTAACACCTACATATGGGTCAACTGCGATGATAAATGGTCTGATGTAAAGGGAAGCGCCCTCAGTGTGAGGTACCCAGTCCTGCTCCATTTTAACAAGAGTTTTCAGAGCGTAGAGCATATCCTCTTCGTTTATCTTAGGAATTACCATTCTCTCAGCAGAGTTGTTCATTCTCTTGAAGTTCTCCTGCGGTCTGAAAAGCTGAACAGAGCCGTCAGCAGTACGATAAGCCTTAAGGCCTTCAAATATCTCCTGACCGTAGTGCAGGCACATAGCAGCAGGGGAGAGTGAAAGGTCGCCGTAAGGCACGATCCTAGCGTCATGCCAACCCTGACCTGCGTCATAATTCATAACAAACATATGGTCAGTAAAAATGTGACCGAAACCAAGCTTTGTTTCGTCAGCTGGTTTTTCCTTTGGAGTAGTGGTACGTTCGATCTTGATATCTAACATACAGATCCTTCTTTCTTAAATTAATGATCGGCTCGGCAAGCGAACCTTTACCACATATATTATAATACTTATTGTGATCTTTTTCAAGAGGTTTTGCAAAAAAAATTCCTTGCCGCAGAAAAAATATGCAGGATAACATTTTGAAAACTGCATTTTTATACAACTGTATGAAAACTGTTGAGAAATCGTCATAAAATTGTCTTTATATTGTAGGAAATACTCCTTGAAAAAAAGGTGATAGTGTTGTATAATAGGGTAAAATAAATGTAAAACGAGTATATTATAATAAGGTTATATAAGGAAAGGTAATATTATGAACGATAGAGAAAGAAAGGATAATGAGCTTGGTATAGATCTTGATATGAAAGGTCTTACCCTCGACAGCGATGAAGCCGCAAAGCCGCAGGCGCAGAACCGCCCTATGAGCCATGAGGATATGGCAAGAATGATCGCTAAAAATATGGCAATGCAGGACGGCGGCTTTGACGAGCCTATCACTCCCGTAAGAGGAGTTTCAGACTTTGGCGAGGAAACTATCAAGCCTAAAAAGCCCAAAACAACTGAAACACGCAGTAAAAATGCAAAGCCTGCATCAAAGCAAACTTCAAAGAGCGGCTCAAAGAATGGAAAAAAGAAGAAAAAGAAGTCCTCGTCAGGAAAGACTGTCGCAATAGCAATATGCTCAGTTGTTGGTGTTATGATAGTCGCAGCAGGCGGCTTCTATCTGTGGGGCATGAATTCGTATAAGGATAGATTTCTTGGAAATACATATATAAACGGCATCGAGGTCAGCGGAAAGACCAAGGCGGAAGCCTATAAGCTAGTAAGCGAGCAGGCTGTTATCCCAAAAGCCATCACCGTTACAAAGAAAGACGGCACAACATTTTCCATAAAGCTGTCTGAAATAGGCTATAACGATAATACTCAAAACCTTATCACACAGTATTATACTCAGCAAAACCACTATTCATGGTTCTCTTCTGCCATGAAGCGTACGGATTTCAGCTTTGATTCTAAGTTCAAGTACGATAAGGCTAAGCTTGAAAAGGTGCTGAAAAGAAAGGTGCTTGACTCCCAAAGCACAAAAGATCCTGAGGACGCATATATCAAAAAAGGCGACGATAACAGCTATGTTGTGGTAAAAGAAACCACGGGCGACGCTGTGGAGGAGGATAAGATAGACGAGCTTTATTCCTATGTGGAAAATCAGATTGACGACGGTAGCTTTGACGTTGATATCTCAAAGGCAGATTGCTATAAAAAGCCTGCCATAACAGCGGATATGCTTGAAGAGACCTGCAAGAAGCTCAATAACCTTAACGATATCGAAATAACATTTGATTTTATCTACACCACGGAAACTCTCACGGGTGATACTATCATGGATTGGATAACCTTTGACGAGGATAACGCCGAAGCCGGCTATACAGTTGATGAAGATAAGGCAATGGCATATGTTGAAGACCTTGCAGATAAGTATGATACCTATGGCAAGGACAGAGAGTTCAAGACCACAAAGCGTGGAACTATCACTATTCCCGAGGGCCAGGGCTGTTACGGCTGGTGGATAGACCAGCAAAAGACCTGCGATCTTATCGTAGACCTTGTTGAAAAGGGCGAGTCTGCCGAAACTGAGCCTGTCTACTATGTAAACCCTGACTCAGCCTATGAGTATACCTGCAATAAGGATTGGCGTACAGCCGATAAGGATTACGGCAACACTTATATCGAGGTAGACCTTACCGCACAGCATTTGTGGTATTATAAAGACGGCAAGCTCACAATGGAGTCTGATATAGTTTCGGGCTATCCAAGCAAGTCAAGAAATACCCCTGGCGGTGTTTATAAGCTTTGGTATAAGGAAAAGGGCAAGACCCTCAGAGGCTCAGCAGACGGACAGTCTTATGCCTCATATGTTGACTATTGGAACAACGTTTCCACCATAGGCATAGGACTTCACGACGCATCATGGCAGAACGGCAACTTTGGCGGTGAGCGTTATAAGTCAAGCACATGGGGCTCACACGGCTGTATAAATATGCCTTTAGATAAAGCAAAATACGTTTATGAAAAAATAGATATGGGTACTCCTGTATTTATGTATTGGTAAGAGATAATAGCAAGGCAATACGGACAACTCGTATTGCCTTTGCTTTTAGTTTCAGTTAGGAGAATTTATGTACATTACAGATGAAGACAACCCACGCCTGCCATTTCTGCGTGATAAAACTTCAAAGCTCACCACCTCGCCGGGCTGTTATATAATGAAAGACAAAATGAAGAAAATAATATATATCGGCAAGGCGAAAAATCTCCGCAACCGTGTGACATCTTATTTCAGAAAGTGTCAGGATCACCTGCCAAAGGTGTGGAAAATGGTGTCCCACGTCTATGACTATGACTTTATCGTCACCGACTCTGAGTTTGAAGCCCTGGTGCTGGAGTGTTCTCTTATAAAGCAGTATACCCCGAAGTATAATATCCTGCTGAAAGACGATAAGGGCTATAGCTATATCAGGGTCACAAATGAGGACTACCCACGTTTGCAAGCCGTATTGCAAAAATACGATGACGGAGCAGAGTATATAGGACCCTATACAAGCTCGTTCGCAGTAAAACAAGCCGTTATCGAAGCCAATAAAGTCTTTATGCTCCCTACCTGCACCCGAAAATTCCCGCAGGATTTCAGAAAACAGCGTCCCTGCCTTAATATGCACATAAAGCAGTGCATGGGCGTTTGCACAGGAAAATTCTCAAAAGAGGAGTATAATTCTATAGTCCGTCAGGCGGTGGACTATATCCGAAACGGCTCGTCAGATTCAGTTGAAAGACTCACCGATGAAATGAATAAAGCCGCTGAGGAGCTTGACTTTGAGCTTGCCGCAAAGCTTCGTGACCGTATCCAAGCCATACAGAAAGCCGCTGAAAGTCAGAAGATAATTAATGACGATATTCGTGACACTGATATAATCGCCATTGCTCAAAATGGCGAAATGGCTTGTGCCAGCGTTATAATGTATCGTGGGGGCAGACTTTTTGATAAGGCTTCCTATTTTCTTGGCGAAAAAGACGACAGCATAAAAATGCGTGAAGATTTTCTCATGCAGTATTATTCCTCCAAAGACAGCATACCGAAAGATATCCTTATTGACGAGGATATCACAAACGGCGAGATAATAGAGAAATTTCTCCGTCAGAAGTATGACCATGCCGTGAATATCTCCACTCCGAAAAGAGGACAGTTTCTCCGCCTTACCACCCTTGCCAAAAGCAACGCCACCGAGTATCTCTCCATAAAAGTCGGCAGAACGAGCCGTGAGATAACCGCCCTTGAGGAGCTTGCCAAAGCATTGGGGCTTCCCAAGACTCCGAAATATATCGAGTGCTACGATATATCAAACCTCGCCTCTACAAATATGGTGGCAGGCATGGTGGTCTTTGAAAACGGCAGACCATGCAAGAAGTATTATAAAAAGTTTTCTATCAAAACAGTTGCAGAGCAAAATGACTATGCCTGTATGCAGGAGGTCATAGAACGTCGCTTTAGAAACTACTTTGAGAAAACAGACGAGGGCTTTTCCATTATGCCCGACCTTATCTTGCTGGACGGTGGAAACGGCCACGTCAATGCCGTTGAGCCTGTCTTAGAGCGAATGGGTGTGACCTGCCCATTGTTCGGACTTGTGAAAGACTCCAAGCACCGCACACGAGCAGTCGCCACAGGGGGCGGAGAAATAAGCCTTGCAAAGTGCAGAGCGGCGTTCAATCTTGTTACCGCCATTCAGGACGAAGTCCATAGGGTAGCCATAACCTATCAGGCACAGAAACATAAAAAGAATGCTCACCGACTTGAAATAACCAAGGTCAAAGGCATAGGCGATAAAAAAGCCGCAAAACTCATCACCGAGTATAAGACCAAAGAAGCTCTCAAAAAAGCCACAGTAGAGGAGCTTGCAAAGACCGCAGGTGTGAATATAGACACCGCAAGAGAGCTTAAAGAAATAATAGATGAAATGTAGGGATAGAATTGATAGAAAACACCAAAGACATAGACGAGCTTGAATTTATAAACAGCTTTTCCCATTCAGGCAAGCCCGTTAAAGACCTGTCCAGAATAAAAGCCTTGCTTTCCGACCTTGGCGACCCGCAGGACAGCCTTAAATTCGTTCATATCGCAGGCACGAACGGCAAAGGTTCAATGGCGCAGATGTTCAGCGAGGTCTTTCAGTGCGCAGGGCTGAAAACAGGTCTTTTCACCTCGCCTTATATAATAAGCTATACCGACAGGATAAAAATAAACGGCATTGATATCCCCAAGCCTGCCCTTGCGAAAATGGCAAAGCGTGTGAAAGCCGTCACCGATATGCACTGCGACCGTGAGAATTTCTCTCAGTTTGAAATAACCACCGCCATAGCTTTCCTCTATTTTGCCGAGGAAAACTGTGATATAGTCGTCCTCGAAACAGGTCTTGGGGGACTTTTGGACAGCACCAACGTTATAAAAACCCCTGTCCTAACAGTTATAGGCTCAGTTGATTTCGACCACACCGCCATTTTAGGTGACACCTTGGAGAAGATAGCCTATCAGAAAGCAGGCATTATAAAACCCCACTGTCCATGCGTTTTGAGCGCAGGCAACGATATGAAAGTTATCCGCACCGTCAGAGAGCAGGCAGTAAAAAGTCTTTCTCAGCTCGTTATCCCCGACATCAATCAGCTCAAACTTATAAGCTGTGACGTTTTCGGCTCAAAGTTTGAGTTCAAGGGACAGCCCTATGAAGTCACAATGGGCGGAGCACATCAGGTACTGAACGCCATGAGCGTCATAAGCGGAATTCGCCTTGTCAACGATACCCTGAAAATTCCCCAGGATAAAATTTTTGAGGGCATCAAAAAAGCCCAGCTCCAAGGCAGAGTGCAGATACTCAGCCGTGAGCCGCTTTTGATACTGGACGGAGCACACAATCCCGACGGTCTGTCAGCCTTGGCAGGCGTATTGGAGCATTGCCCAAAACGCCCATGCTACGCTGTTATGGGAATGTGCAGGGATAAAAACATCACCGAGGCGGTAAAGAAACTCATACCGTATGTAGACAAATTCTACACAGTTGACGGTTTCAGCGACAGAGCCGAAACTGCCTCTGACCTTGCCAACATCATAACCAACGCAGGCGGCAGGGCAGAGCAAAGTCCAAAGCCTGCCCTTGAAATGGCACGTCAGCTAATAAACGAGAATCCTCACGGAGTGAATCTTATATGCGGTTCGCTTTTCCTATGTGCCCAGGTGCTTAATGAAATGAAAGATATATAACAGAAAGGGCGACCCACCCAAGGTCGCCCGATTTTTTTTATCTTTATTCCCTAATAGCCGCTTCGACCGCTTTTTTCCAGCCTACTATCAACTCGTTGCGTTTACTCTCGCTCATAGACGGAATAAACTCCCTGAACTTATCCGAAACGCCAACAAGCTCTTCCATGCTGCCCCAAAGCCCACAGCCAAGCCCTGCAAGATATGCCGCACCTGTTGCGGTGGATTCCACGTTATAAGGCCTTATGACCGAATGACCCAATATATCAGCCTGAAATTCCATAAGGAAATCGTTGCTCGCCGCACCACCGTCAGCTTTTATGCTTCCGATAGCCCCAGCGTCCTCCTCCATCGCCCTGAGAACGTCATAGGTCTGATAGCACATAGCTTCCAATGTTGCCCTGACTATGTGGCATCTGTTTGTTCCTCTTGTAAGCCCTGTTATCATGCCCCTGGCTTCGGGTTTCCAGTATGGTGCGCCAAGTCCCACGAATGCAGGCACAAAGTAAACTCCCCCTGCGTCCTCAACGCTTCTTGCAAGCTCCTCGGTTTCTGCCGCTGTGCGTATTATGCAAAGCTCGTCACGAAGCCATTTTACCGCCGCACCCGATACGAATACCGACCCCTCCAGAGCATAATTCACCTTTCCTCCTATGCCCCAGGCAATAGTCGTGAGCAGCCCATGACGGCTTTCCACAGGCTTTTCACCCGTGTTCATAAGCAGAAAACCGCCCGTGCCATAGGTGTTTTTCACATCTCCCTCACGGAAACAGCATTGCCCAAAAAGTGCCGCCTGCTGATCTCCTGCACAGCCTGCGATCTTTATCCTGCTTCCGAAAATGTTCTCCTCAGTTTCGCCCAAGTCACCCGAACATTCTTTGACCTCAGGGAGCATACAGCTGGGTATGCCCAAAAGCCCCAGTATCTCCCTGTCCCATTCAAGGCTGTGAATGTTGAAAAGCATAGTCCTGGAAGCATTGGAGTAGTCCGTAACGTGTACCCTTCCCCCTGTCAGATTCCATATGAGCCAGCAATCCACAGTGCCGAAAAGTATCTCCCCATTTTCCGCACGCTCCCTTACGCCTTCAACATTTTCAAGTATCCACTTTATCTTTGTGGCAGAGAAATAAGGGTCGATAAGAAGTCCTGTCTTGTCCTTGAAAAACTTTTGCAAGCCCTGACTTTCCATTCGTGCGCAGTCCTCGGAAGTCCTCCTGCATTGCCAAACGATAGCGTTATAAACAGGCTTGCCGGTGTTCTTGTCCCAAAGTATCGTCGTTTCACGCTGGTTGGCGATGCCGATAGCCGCCACGTCCTCCGCTGTTATCCCAGCCTTTGCAATGACCTCACGAGCAGAACTGAGCTGACTTTCCAGTATGTCCATAGGGTCATGCTCCACCCAGCCGTTGCCGGGAAATATCTGCGGATATTCTTTCTGTACGCTCGCAACCTTTTCACCCTTTGCGTTAAAAAGCACCGCTCTGGAGGAAGTCGTTCCCTGATCTAAAGAGAGTATGTATTCTTTCATAAAATTTCTCCTTATTGCAAAAAAGGGGCGGAAATCCCACCCCTGATTATTCTGTAAAAGTAACGTATATACGTCATATGTAGGAGAACGATGCAATTTCTGCTTTGCAGAAATGCGACGTCCCGCTTGCCCGACGTTTTGTTTACTTATTCTTTTTCGTTACACCACGTTGCGGATATTCTGCCACACTTTATATCGTTATCAAATAAGCCCCGTGTAAAGCAGTATAAGATAAATGATCAACAAAAGCGACAGAACGCCAAGAAGCTTCCAAATACCCTTTATGGCGGACTTTTCCTGCTTTTTAGCTTTAACAAATTCCTCGATAGCGTCCGGAGTATATTCTTTGTGCATCTGGCTTCCTACTGTTGGATTGAGCATATCATTGATGTTGATGTTGCGGTATTTTTCCTCACGAAGCTTCTTAGGGTCGGTCTCCTTGGTGCTGATGTTATCATATGAAGAATTGAGCAGGCTCTTGTCCATTT
This sequence comes from Ruminococcus sp. RTP21359st1_H3_RTP21359_211015, assembly GCF_040909065.1. NCBI lineage: Bacteria > Bacillati > Bacillota > Clostridia > Eubacteriales > Oscillospiraceae > Ruminococcus > Ruminococcus sp. RTP21359st1_H3_RTP21359_211015. Next base: position 19,197 of record NZ_JBDGDD010000016.1, on the reverse strand, counting down.
TCTTCATGTTGATAGCGTCCATAGAAAGCTCTGCTTCCTCAGGTCTGCCAAGGCTGTCGCCGTTGTCGTAAATATGCTTTGTGTCAACGCTCTTCATAAGCTGATTGTTTGAGCGGTTCGCCCTCAGCATCTTGATAAGAGTGTCAGTGTAGAGGTTTTCCTCTTCCTCAGCCTCGTCAGTAAGGATTATGTCCGAGGTGTCGTTTATCGCCTCGTCAACTGTATCGATAAGGGAAGTAAGTCCCTTGTTCGCCTTCTTGTATGGTTTTTTAGCCGCAGGCTTCGGAGCTTCCGCCGCAGGCTGTGGAGCAGGCTGGCTGTACACAGGTGCTGAAACTGTCTGCTGTGCAGGCTGTGCTGTCTGAACAGGCGTTGGCGCAGGCGCAGGCTGTGAAACTGGCGGAACATGAGCAGAAACAGGCTGGCTTGCAGGTGCAGAGCCTGAAATGCCCTCGTGTCCCGGAATAAAGATCTTTCTCTTTCTTATAGGTGCGTTTATCTCGCCGGGAATACCTCTCTGAGCCATCGGCTTTGTGTTGAATACAGGAGCAGACTGGATGTCCTCTGCAGGCGTCGGTGCAGGAGCAGGCTGTGGCTCTGGTATAGGCTCTGGCTCTGGTGCAGGCTGTACTGCTACAGGCTCAGGCTGAACGGGAGCTGGAGGCGGAACTACCTTAAGCTCAGGATTTTCCTCAGGCTCGTCAGGTATAGGCTCGCTGTCAGGACCGTCCTCGCCAACGATAGCGTCAGCAGAAATGGAGCTTGCAGCCGCAGAGAAATCGTTGCTCTCGATAGCCGAATCCTCGTCGCCCTCAAAGTTTACCATTTTGCCTGTTGTAACATCATAGTATTCCTCGCCGTCCTTGACAGCGATCTTGAGCTTCGGCGCAGGCTCGCCCCTCTTAGGCAGGTTAGCCTGTGGAATGTCAATGTCAGGGAATACCTCGTCAACGTCCACCTTTGCGATCTTAAGTATCTCCATTGCGGATCTGCACTTCATAGAGCCTCTTACCATTTCCTTGATAGGAAGCAGAATTATATCGCAGAATGTGGCATAGAAAGACCTCAGCGCAGACATTGAGCCGTCAAGCATATCCTGCGGAAAACGATGGTCAAAATACTTATCCCATTGCTCAGGGCTTGACATGATCATCTTGTCTATGTACTGACAAAGTGGTATCCAAAGCTCAGGCTCTTCAAAATCTCTGTCATTGGTGATGAGCCACATATAACATCTGAGGAAACAGTCATAGCATGAGATATCTCTGAGGTTGAGCATAACGTCATCAATGTTCAGGGAAGCCGAAAATATAGGATCAGAGAATGCGAAGCATCTGTATCCGTTGCTGGCGATCTTTGCATAAGCCGTTTTCAGATCCTTTTCAGAACGGGAGAAAGGCGGCAGAAAATCAAAATCATAAGGCGTTTCATAATCAGCCGTGTCACCTTTAGCCGCCATATCAAGCAACTTTTTGTATGTGAGCGTGACATCAGCAGTAGGAGTGTCAACGGCTATGCCGAGCACCCTGAAAGGATTGCAGGCAAAAAGTTCCATTGCCGTTATCCCAAGTGACGGTCTTGTCATAAATAGATCCTCCTCCATGAATTTACTTCATATATACTTAAGCTTTTACCCTTCTTATTCGTGTTATCTTCTTCACGATCGGGTATTTTTGTGTATCTTTATGCCAAAAATAGTTTTCTCAAACTAATTTGTTTTTTGTTTTTAATTAACAAAATAAATAACTTAACAAATATAGTATAGCAAATATTAGTATAGATTACATTAACTAAGCGTGAATTTTATATTTGTATTATATTAATACGAAACAAAATGCACAAAAAGAGTTTAAAAAATCGTACAAAAAGTAACTGTCAAAAGGTTTGCAATTTTGGTGAAAATATTGTATAATAAATAAGTATAAGATGTCAGGCATAAAAAGCCGATATCAGATCATCATGCCAATAAAAAGGGGGAGATCTTATGGGTCTGTTCAGCAGAAAAAGCTCCGAGCCCAAAACATCGACACAGCCTAAAAAGCAGCAGATAAATGCTGATGATATATGGAACACGCCTGTGAAGAGAGCAGGCGGAGATACGGCTTTTGTGAAGGAGTCCAGCAGCGATAAGGTACACGCCGAGAAGATAACCGATACCATAGAGCCGGAAACTATCCGCAGCAAGATGGAGCAGCTTGAAAAAGAGCTGGCTGAAAAGAAAAACGATCCCGTAAAGACCTATGCCGACTACGACGTGAACCCGGTAGGACAGGCTGAGATAACTGATGCCCAGAGCGAGTATGAAAAGCTTTATGAGGAGGAACACGCAAGATTTGTAGCTTCTCATAAGGAGGATATAAGCGTGGCGTCCGTTGAGGGTATCGACTCAAAGCTTGAGGAGATATATAGGATACATGACGAGAAAGTGGCTCAGGAGAAGCGTGATACAGGCAATATCGAAGCCATAAGTGCAGAAACCACAGCCGCAAAGGTGGCTGAGCTTCCTTATGCAAAAAAGCCTGAGGACTATGCAGAGTATAAGGATATAAAGGGAATATCCGTCGATGAGGCTCTTGTGGAGGGTCTTGGCTCTGTTGACCACAGCGAGGACGACGACGCTATCGGCTCAGTATCGGAAGAGTTTTTGGCGCAGAAGGTGAAAGAATTTAACGAAAAATATGGCAGATGATCGGGGTAAAGGCAGTAATTAGGGGTATTGCCAGAATAAATTGAATTGGAGAGATAAAATTGAAGATCAATACCGATAACCCTATCATAAAATTTTCAGGCAAAGGCAAGCCGTTTCAGTATGATAAGTTGCTTTATGCTACATTAAATGAGTATATACTTGATTATAAGAATGCAAGACTTGATAAGCTTACCGATCAGGACGCTTCTATATGCCTTGCGAGAATAATAAGAAAAATGGAAGTCAATGACGTTCCTGTCCGGCAGTTCTTCCATGAAGAGCTTGAAAAGTGGAGCGAGCATACCAACTATGAGAAGATACTCAGACTTTGCGAGCTTATGGCAAAGGATATCTTCGGCTGTTTTGATAAGAACAGAGATGACGGCAACGGCGGCTTCTATAAAACAGACAGGCTCTATTGCGTAAATAATGACGGTGAAAGAGATTATATCGTTTGTGACGAGGTTGAGAAAAAGGGGCTTTTCAAGAAAGTTCCAACTCCTGTCACATTGTATTTCAATGATCTTATGGAGAAAAATAAACGTGGCGAGCTGCCAAAATCCAAGTAAATTTTGTATTAACAGATAATAAGGAGAGTATTAACATGGTAAATATAGAAATGGCAAACGGAAAGAATATCAAGATCGAGCTTTATCCTGACGTTGCACCTATCACAGTTGCAAATTTTGAGAAGCTTGTTAAAGAGGGCTTTTATGACGGACTGATATTCCATAGAGTTATCTCAGGCTTTATGATACAGGGCGGCGACCCAATGGGAACAGGCATGGGCGGTGCAAAAGAGAAGATAAAGGGCGAGTTCCTTGCCAATGGTGTTCGTAACGACCTCAAGCATACAAGAGGCGTTATCTCAATGGCACGTTCAGCAATGCCAAATTCAGCAAGCTCACAATTCTTTATCATGCACCAGGACGCTCCTCATCTTGACGGACAGTATGCAGCATTCGGCAAGGTAGTCGAGGGCATGGACGTTGTTGACGAGATCGCAGCAGTTGACGTAAATTTCAACGATAAGCCGCTTGTAGATCAGGTCATGAAGAAAGTAACTCTTATTGAGGACTAATAAAAAGGGAAATCATGGGCTGCGGTCTTTATGGCGGCAGCCCTTGTTTACGTCAAAAACAATATCAGGAGAGTAAATAATGGATTTCAAGAAAGTAACAGTGGGATTTTTTGCAGCGGTCATGGCAATGACCTCAGTGTGTTTCGCTGATCCCGAAACGCCTGTGACAACCGATGTGCCAGCCACAGATCCTGTACCGGAAACAACCACTACCGCTCAGCCTCAGCAGGAGGACACTGAAACGACTACAACTACCACAGCTCAGACATGGGAAACCACCACATGGGGAACTACCACATCTTATTCCTATGTTCCGGACACTCCGACTTCTACGCCGACAGTTGTAAAGCTTGTGGTCAGCGAGGTAAAGGATAAAAAGTTTACAGCGAAAATAAATATCCAGTGCGACCACCTTATCTCAAATGCCTCTATCTCCGTGGGCTATGACGATAGCCTTGTAGAGTTTGAAAAGTGCGAAACCAATGATAAAGCAGGGGGCATGGCAGTTGACAATGCCTTTGCAGGTAAGTTTGTATATAACTATGTGAACGCAGACGGCACAGACTTTGACGGTGATTATGCGACCCTCCATTTCAAAGTCGCAGACGAAAAGCTCACCTCAACAGTGCTTTATCTCACAGTAAATTCCCTTGATGACGAAAACCTCAATGCCATATCAAATCAGGTAGAGAACGGTATCGTCAAGTATCAGGACGCTGCAGACGTTAAGCAGGACGACAGCGATTATATCGAAATAGACGTTGACTATTCCAAGTACCCTATCGCTCCCGAGGATATAGGACTTACAGATGTCGACAGCGTAACAGTAGCCAACGGCGAAGTGCTTATATTCGAGGACGGCAAGTTCCAGACCCTCAGCACAGGCGAAACAAAGATAGATATTGTTTATAAGGACGGCTCAGTAGGGCATTTTAAAATAGTGATAAAAGAACCTGAAGCCGTGAAGCTTGAAAGCTCAGAAGCAGAAGCGACCTCAAAAGCCGCAAGTCCGGTGTCGGAAGAAAAGAGCGGTTCATCAATGGGCGTTATTATTGGCGTGGTCTGCGTTTTGTGCTTAGCTCTTATTGCCGCTGAGTATCTTATGATAGTGAAAAACAAAACGGTAGGCGACAATAAGTCAGCTAACAAGGATAATGATAAAGATATCCACGATACAGACGAAAGCGATGATACCAATTTGTCCGAGCCTGACGAACCTGACGAAAATGAAGAGCAGGAAGAAACTGATAATACAGACGACGATACAGACACAGAAGAATAAACAAAAAGCGGTGCAGAGAATTGAAACTCTGACACCGCTTTATTTTCTTATTTAGCTATTATTAGACAATTCCTTAAGCTCTCGACCCTCTTTAAGCAGGTCATGCAACCTTTGAGCGTCATTATTTGCAATAGCATCACGATACTCCGTTAATCTTGCGATTATATGCTCTATCTCGTCCACCAGTGGACCACGATTCATAAGGAAAAGCTCCGTCCACATATCTTCGTTGAGCTTTGCCACTCTCGTAAGGTCTTTGAATGATCCTGCCGAAAAGCCTGCCTGCTTCAGAAGGCTAGGGCTTTTTACATAGGAACTTGATACAACGTGAGCAAGCTGAGAAGTGAATGCAATAACGCTGTCATGCTCCTCAATGTTTGATACAACGACCTTTGCAAAACCTATGTTGTATGCAAGCCTTGATATCTCCTGCACCACCCTCATAGGCGTTCTGTCAGTAGGCGTCATTATAAAGCTTGCTTTCTCAAAAAGATTGTCCACCGAGTATGCAAAGCCCGAAAATTCACGTCCTGCCATAGGGTGACAGCCGAGAAAGTTTACACCGTTTTCAATGCAAACGCCCTCTACAGCCCTGACTATCTCGCCCTTTACTCCACAAGTGTCAAGAACGATACCGCCCTTTTTGAACTTACCTGCGTTCTCCGTGATAAATTTTATGGTAGCCTCAGGGTGAAGTCCCACAATAACAACGTCACAGCCTGCAAGGTCGTCAATGGTCATTTCACCGTCGATAGCCTCCTGCGCCAGCGCCCCTGCTATCGTTCCCCTGTCAATATCTATACCGAAACAGCTCTCATGAGTGTTCTTTTTTATTGCCTTGGCAAGCGAACCGCCTATAAGTCCAAGTCCAACTATACAAATCTTCATTGTCCGTCATGCTCCCTTTGCTTTTACGCTTTTAAGCTTTTATGCAATAAAGTATACCACTAAAATCACACTTTGTCAAGAGCCATGCACACCCAATTATTCACCGCAAAGCTCTGCAATAGCATTAGCGTACATATTCAGATTTATTTTGAAAGTTTCCATGGAAATATGCTCGTCAGCTCCGTGCATATTGTTGTTTTCCTCAGGAAATTCCGCACCGAACGCAACACCGCCCTTTGTGTTGTGAACGTAGGTTATTCCGCCCTCTGCGATACATTTTCCCTTTTCGCCCTTGACCTTTTCGTATACCCTTAACAAGGTCTGAACGAACTCACTGTTTTCGTCCACATAATGCGGCTCCATGCCGTCAAGCTCGTCCACCTTGAAGCCCTTGCTTTCAAGTGCGGAAGTTATGATACCGCTTATCTCAGCAAGCGTCTTGTCAATAGGGAAGCGTATGTCTATACCGCCATGAAGCCTGCCACCCTCAGTTTTAAGGATAGTCAGCGCACAGGTCATCTCGCCTGATACATCGTCTGAAAAACCAAGACCGCATGACTTTCCGTTGCATTCTCCGTGTGGGAAAAGCTCAGCCAACCCACCAAGGAGAGCATTTTCATTTTTGTATTCTGCCACAAATTTTGTCACCGCATTGTCGCCGTTTTCAGGTCTTGACCCGTGTGACGATTTTCCTCTGATGACCTTCTCACTGTCGTCGGCAAACTTCACAATGCACTTGTCCGGGATAGCATTTATAACGCTTCCACCATTTATCTCAGCTATCTTATCGTCTGAAAATTCAGCAGAGAATGTAAGATGCACCATGCCCTTTTCACAGTTGAGCACAGGAAAAGAGCCGTCGGGTGTGAACACCATTTCAGGGAAAGGCTGTTTGCTTTCATAATATTCCATGTCCTCACAGCCGCCCTCTTCATTGCCACCGAAAATAACACGGAAGTTCTTTTTTATAGGAATGTTAAGCTTTTTGATAGCCTTTACAGCCCACAGCACCGCAACGCTCGGACCTTTATCGTCGATAGTTCCTCTGCCAAAAAGCTTTCCGTCAGCTTTAGTCAGCTTGAAAGGCGGATAGCTCCAGCCCTCGCCTGCGGGAACAGTGTCAAGATGTGAAAGCACAGCAAGCTTACATTCACCCTCTGGGTAAAAATCACCGTGAACAGCATAGCCGTCAAAGTCCTTTGTTGTCATGCCAAGCTTTTCAAGATAAGCCTTTCCCCAGTCAAGAGCCTTGCGAGAACCCTCGCCAAATGGCTTAACAGGGGCATTTATGTCGCCTACGCTCTCAATAGAGATAATCTCGTCAAGGTCACGAAGTATCTCCTCCATGTGCTTGTCAAAATATTCTGCAAATTGTTTCTGATACATATTTATTCCTGCCTTTCAAGTGTGCAAATCATTATTTCCGAGGGATTATTCAGCCTGAATTTACCAAGTCCTGCCGTAACAGCAAGCTTTGCCAATCCCTGTTCAGCGTCAAGTTCGTAAATGCCCTTTGTGTATCGTGGAAAGAATTTCCGCTCAGGAGAAAGTATTCCGCCAATAAAAGGCAATCTTATAACTCCCCCGTGGCAGTGACCCGAAAACGTCACATCTGCTCCCCAATCCGCATAAGCACGGAACGCCAGCGGTGTGTGGGAAAGCAAAAAGTTACACTCGTTCCTGTCAGGCTCGCCTAAAAGTTTTGTAAGCTCGTCCTTTGTAATCTGCGGCAGGTCGTGATGTGAAAAATCTTCGTTGCGGTAAAATCTTTGGGGGAGCTGAGTGCCGTATATATTGATGTGATCCTCGCCTATTTTTATCTGCTCCATGTTGTTTCTCAGAATGTGTACTCCACATTCGGTGAGTTTTAAAGCAAGGGCTTCGGCATTATCCATGTTGTCAGTTTCATGGTTACCGAAAATATAATAGGTTGGTGCGATATGTTTTAGCCTTTTCATAAGGGCAAGCTTCGGTATCATGTCCGTTTCATCACGGCTGTAAAGATCACCTGCAAAGAAAATAAAGTCAGGCTCGGCGGCAATACAGGAATTTACTAGATTGTTGAAATTGTCCCCGTAACGCTTCTTGTGAAGATCTGCAAGAAGAAGTATCTTTTTACCAACAAAATTCTCAGGAAGCTTTGATACTTTCAGCTCATATTCGTTCACCCTTAGCTGTCTGTTTGAAATAAGCATATAACCGCCCAGAAATGCGGCGGCAACAAAAAGCGGCAGCTTGTATGACATTTTATTACCTCATTCCTACTTGCAAAGATATTTTTTCAGATCGTCCATTGCCCATTTTGCGTGGTTGTAGCCGTAATCGTAGAGCCTTCTCAGCTTTACAGGGTCGCCCTCTGTTCTTCCCACACCGAAGGTGGTTTTTGGTGTGAAAACAAAGACTTTCCCCTCCGCTTTAAGCTCCATAAGCTCTGCGATACATTTGTTGTATCTCTCGGCTCTTGTGGCAAGGGCTTCGGCAAATTCAGGGTACTTGTGATAATATTTCATGGCAAGCTTTGTGGCAGGCTCCTGGGTCTTAACATAGCCCTTTGGTCGGGTCAGCACAACGATATTTTTGTCACAGCCTGCTTTTATTGCCTGCATATATGGTATTGAATCTGATATACCGCCGTCCATATATTTTTCTCCGTTTATCTCTATCTCAGGGAAAAGCAGAGGAAGCGCACAGGTTGCTCTAAGCAAATTCCAGTGGGTGTCATCTTTTGGCACGTCCATGTACTCAGCCTTGCCGTTTTTTACGTTTGTAACAACTGCACAAAATCTGCCCTTGAAGTTTCTGTAGGCTTCATAATCAAAGGGAAGCTCAACATTAGGCACAACATTGTAGGCATAATCAAGGTTATAGTAGCATCGGTTTTTCGGGTCGATAAGATGTCTTGCGCCCATGTATTTCTTTGTTCCCATAAACTCAGTTGCAAGGCGGAGATTTCTGCCTATCTGCCCTGAGCAGTAAGAAACGCCGAAAGCTGCTCCAGCCGAAACGCCTATAACATAATCGGCTATTATTTTATCCTCCAGCAGAGCGTCCATTATTCCGCAGGAATAGACCGTTCTGCTGGCTCCGCCCTCTAAAGTAAGTCCAAGCATGATATTACCTCTGTTTCTGAAAAGAGGACGGCTTGACCGTCCCCAATTTTATTTTATATCTGTATCCTTTAAAATTATGCAGAAAACGGGCGAAGGATGTTCGCCCCTGCAGTTTTTATCTTACGGCTTCAGATGTTGTATCTGCCACGCTGTTATCCAAAGCTGAATTGTCAAGAACTGTTTCTGTGAACTCTCTGCCGTCGTCGGTAAGAGCCTTTTTCAAGTCATCCATAGCGTTCTTTGTTGCGTTGTCGTCTGTTATCCTTACGATAACATTGTCGCTCATAAGCTTCACTGTGGAAACAAGACTTTTAAGATCTACCACACGCTCATCGATTATATAAGTGCTTCCTGAAACCTTGATGTCATAAAATTCCTTTGGCACTGCTGTTGTTGTGGTAGTAACGGAAGCTTCATTGGAGGAAGCACTTACGTCCTTGCCGTCCCCTGAGCCTTCGCCTTTTCCACCGCCTAGTCCAAGTCCAAGATACTGCATTATAAGAATAAGCGCCGCAATGATAATGACGATCAGCATGATACCAAGAAGCTTTTTCTTCTTTTTCTTTTTTTGCTTTTGTCTTTGTTTTTCAAGGTCACTGCGGTAGAGCTTTTCAACATCGTTCTGAATACTCATTTTTATTGTCCTTTCTATTTGGAAGTGTTTATGTATGTAAAGTAAACATTTTCGTATTTGTCTGACACAGCCTGCACAGCGTTTTCCACTATTCTCATGTTACGATAAAGCACAGCGTCACCGTCATAGACCACTGCCGCAAGCATTACTTCACCGTCTGCCGCACCGAGTCCTTCAAAAAGAGATATGAGCCTGCCTGAGATATCTTCATCAGGGGTCACGGTCATAATATCCTCATCATTTCGGGAAATATACAGCTTGTCAGAGCCGTTTTCATTTCGCATATCAAGTGAGATAAGCATACCATGAGTGTAGCCGTAAAGCGCCTGCTGATTTTTTGCGGCATTGCTGTTAATGCTCTCAGCCTTTTTATAGGCTTCATCTATCTGCTTTTGCATATCCTTACGGAGCTTTTCAAGCTCGTCAGCGGACTTTTGCTTCTGCTCCTCAAGCTGTTGAGTGACAGCCTGCACCTGAGCTTTTGCGTCCTCTTTCTGACTGTCGGCAGATGCGGAAACATCGGTCATGACCCAGAAAAGCATTATCATGATAACATCGAGCAGGGAAGTCAGCTCAAGGACTATGCCCTTATTTTTCCTGAAACCATTCATGGCTGTTCACCGCTTTGGGAATGTTCAGCGTTGTTTCTTTCAAGATAGAGCTGAACATTTTTCTCGTTATCCTCTATTTTTGCAGAGATTATGCCGTCAAGAAATTTGAAGATTATAGCAAAAACAAGTCCCCAAAAAGTGGAGGTCAAAGCACCATAGAAATTATCCTGAACGTTTGTCATATTGCCCACCATACCGAGGAGGGCGATAACAGTGCCGAGGATACCCAAGAGAGGGAAGATCCCTGTGAGGTTTACGAACAGAGAATAAAGGCTTCCTGTGCGGTTGCGCATAGAAACGATATCTGTTTCACGAATGCCCGAAATATCGCTGTCAGCCTGACGGCGGGAAGCACCTGAGTCGGGAACGAAGATGTTAAGATGAAGCTTGTTGTAGAGAACATCAGCCGATTTTTTAGTGAAATAAAAGACGAGGGCGGTCGCGACTGCAACCAAGAAAATTATCATGTCGAAGCCGAAAAAGTTCATAAAAATTACGGAAAAGAGTTTTTTCATGGATAAGACCCCCTATAGAGATAATGATAGCACATTTTGAGGTAAATTGCAAGATGTGGGGGCGGATTTTTAGTGAGGAGGGGAGGAATGTGAAATGAGGAATGAGGAATGAGGAGTGAGGAATGAGGAATGAGGAGTGAGGAGTGAGGAATGAGGAATGAGGAATGGGCATAGCAGACCAAAAGTAAAAATAAAGCACCGAGCGAAGCGAGAGATAAAGCGCACGCTCAAGCCCGGCGCTAGAGGGCTTGTGGGGTCTAGGGGCAAAGCCCCTAGCGGAGTATGAGGCAGAGCCTCATTCGGCGCAAGCCGACTAGGTGCAGATTTAATGAAAAATAGCATATAGAAGTCAGATATTAGATGAAAGTGATATCGGAGAATTAAATCTGCACCGCTTTACTATCCTCCTGCACAACGTAAAGTCCGCAAAGAGCGGAGCGATTTTGCGGCGGTAGGACTTGCCCAAATATTTGTAGGGGCGAACAGCGTTCGCCCGTGTTTAGAATTTGCCATAATTTCAGAATTGTAGGGGAGCGGCGCAATTTCTGCTTTGCAGAAATCCGACGTCCCGCCCCCCTCGCACGTCTTTGTACATCTGCATGACTTTATGGTAAATTCAAACCTCGTCACTTCGAGCGGGCTGTCGCATTTCTGTGAGCTTGCGAACAGAAATTTCGCCAAGCCCCTACAAGCATGATAGGATAGTTTTTTGTTCTGTCCTACAATGGTTGTAATCGTGGACTTGTTTCTTCGACGGGCGAACGCTGTTCGCCCCTACAGATTTGTTGCCATAGGTTTCGTGTTTTAGCTGTATTTATATTCAATTTTCAAGTTACATTCGAGGTGCGACATTGGGTATTATGCCCTAGGTTGCGTATACACAAAATATCAAACGCACACCCACGCTTTGACACAAGTACTCTACAGCCTGTTCCAGAATCTCTCATCGTATTCACTAAGTCGCAGGGCTTGTACGTGCCCGCAAGTATCAAAACGCTTTCTACTTATACACGAAAAGTACCCTTTTTGTTGCATAAAAAATGCAACAATTGCAGAAATGTTGCCAAATTAAAATATAAATCATTTGTTTGCATAAATTTGTGCCGCTGAATTTGTACACATTGACATGGCGTGAATAAATCTGTAAATGCTGTAAAAAATAAATGCAGATTTTCAGGAGGTGATCTTATGAGAACAATGAGAAATCTGCTTGCGAAAAAAGCTGTGGTGACGGTGCTGGCGGTGGGAGTTTCGCTGGCGGCGGTGAATGCCTTTTGGGGCGGTTCGGACAGTGCGCTCTCTCAGCTTGGGTCTAGCGGCAGTGAGGTGCGGGCTATTCAGGAACGCCTTAAAGAACGTGGTTTGTTCAATGATTCTGTGACGGGATACTACGGTGAAAAGACCAAAGCCGCTGTGATAAAATTTCAGAAACAGCAGGGGATAAGTCAGACGGGGACGGCAGGTCCGCAGACGCTGCGTGCGTTGGGCATTTCTATTGGCTCTGTGCCGTCGGCTACGGAGCAGAACATCAATCTTTTGGCGAGGATAATCTCTGCCGAGGCCAGGGGCGAGCCTTATGTGGGTCAGGTGGCTGTGGGTGCGGTGATACTCAACCGTATCGAGCACCCTTCTTTCCCTGACACGCTTTCGGGGGTAATTTACCAAAACGGCGCTTTTACTGCGGTGGTGGACGGACAGTTCAACGAGCCTGTTGCCGCTTCCGCTTACAATGCTGCCCGTGACGCTTTGAACGGCTGGGACCCCACAAACGGCTGTGTTTACTACTACAATCCTGCCAAGACTTCAAACGCTTATATGCACGCTAAGCCTACGGTGACGGTTATTGGAAGCCATAGGTTTTGTATGTAAAAAAAAGCCGCCCTGCGCAGTGCAGAGCGGTTTTGTGCTATTTATGTACGAAAAAGTAATCGCTGCCGTTTAGGGATATTGGTATGGAATAGAGGATATCGTCGGAAAAATAGCTGGTGATGTAGCCTGCTATATCGGCGAGCTTTTCGGTATCTGAGATGTCTATAGCATAGGCGTCAACATACGAGGTCTTGCCTGTTATGGCTATTCTTACATCATTTATATGGAAAACGTCTTTTACTTCTTCGAGTATCTCTCTGGGGCTTCTGTAGCCTGGGGTGACTTCTGCTTTGCCACCGAGGTTTATTGTGACTATTGACATATTAACTATCTCTCTGGGGCTTCTGTAGCCTGGGGTGACTTCTGCTTTGCCGCCGAGGGTTATTGTGACTATTGACATATCAACGTTACAGCTTTGCAGAAGCTCTTCCATTTCCTTGATGTTGTGTTCGTAAAGCACTGTTACCTCACATCTGTTGCCTTGGTCATAAATGCCGCAGGAGGTGAAAGTTGGACGGTAACCCATTTCTTCCAGGTCGCACAAAAGATTTGATACTTTATACGGATTTGTTATAGGCGTATCGCTGATGGGGAGATCGCCTGTCGGCTCTGGGTAGGCGGTGTGGACGTCCACAAGGTCTATATTTACGCCGTATGCTTGGAGGTAGGCTTTTGTGCAGGTGACGTCATTTTCGGTGTTCACTGTTACATCAAGGTAGGTTTCATGGTTTTCGGCGGAGATTATGCCGAAGTCTGAGGTTCTTGAATTTAGTGCGGAAAGTATTATGTCAAGATCGTCTGTGTTTTCAAGGTCGGTGAGGCGTTCGGTAAAGGTCGGTATCTCTATATCTGCCGCTTCATATGTGCCAAGCTCGTCTTCGGTGAGCTGTTTATCGGTCTGTTCGTCAGAGTCGGTCTGTGAACTGTCATTGTGGATATAAGTTCTTTGCTCAGGAACTGGACCTTTGCTCACAAACAGGTTGACTTCTTGCCCTGCTTGTATTTCTTCCCCTGCGGCAGGCTCGGTATTCATGACAGTTTCGGCGGCGACAGTATCGCTATATCTATCACGTCTTACGGGCGTGCCGCCTGCCTGTGCGATAAGCTTTTCGGCTTCGGCATAGGTCTTGTTGATAACTTTCGGCACTGTGATATGCTGTGGGGTCTGGGGCGGCTGTGTTGTGGTATCGGTGGAGGCTGTTGAGGGGGCAGGGGTGGTGGCGTCGATATCGGGCTTTAAAAGTCCGCTGAATGCGAATGCTCCCACTGCTATGGCGGCGCAGGCTGCGGCGGCGGCTATGCCGACGGATTTTCTTCTAAGCTTTATAGGCTGGGGTTTTGTTTCTGTGTGTGCGCTGTCGGCTGAGTTGGTGATAAAGGCTTTATTGTCTATTTTTTGCAGGATAGCGTCAAGATTTTCAGACTTGCTTTCGCTGTGGGACTTTTTCATTATATCTGTCATTTTCATTGCTTTGTTCCTCCTTTTCACAGTATGTTTTTTTCAGCTTGTCAAGGGTGCGGTATAGTCTTGATTTTACGGTGGACTGGGACAAGCCTAGGCATGATGCGGTTTTCTTGATAGTATATCCGTACTGATAATGCAGTACGAAAATGCGGTAGGTGGTATCGTCGGAGCTTTTGAGATAGCTCATCACCTGCTCATAGTCGAAAAAGTCGGCGTTTTCAAGGGTAGCAAGGGCTTTTTCGTCGGGGATATTCAGGTCGGTGATATCCTCGAATGTGGCTTTGGGCTGTTGTCTGTAATGGTCTGCAACATAATGCTTGGCTATACGCAGGACGTAATGCCTGACGTTTTTTATTTTCCCCTCAGTGGTGATAAGGGAGCGGTAAAAATCAAGATACACGCTTTGGAGTGCGTCTTCTATAAGCTCTCTGGTGGGAAGCTTTGAGGTAAGATAGCGGTTTACATAATCGTATGTATCATTATAAGCCTGCACGAATGTATCTTTTAGTTCTGTTCCCATGGTTTTTCCTCCTTTCTTTTTTTGCTCTGTGAGCTTTCACCCTAATAGTCGGAAAAAATGCTAAAAAAGTTTCACTTGCAGTGAAAAAACTGCGTAAAGAAAAAGGACGGCAGAAGCCGTCCTGAGAGTGCGTGCTGGGAATAGCCCCGACTAAGCGGGACGTCGCATTTCTGTGAAACGGAAATTGAGCCGTTCCCCTACAATAAACGTTTTTGTACTATGCTAAATTTTAGTCTACAGAATAATATTTCTGAAGTCTTGTTTTGAATATCTCACAGATGATATTTGCAGCCACTCCTGCTGTGAATACAGATACGAAAAGTATCAGAAATACTTTTGTTGCTTTGCTCATGTTATCTTCCTCCTGTAATTCTGTGACGCTGTTTTTACAGCCCTTTTCTTTAGGTCTATTATACTATAATCTTGCTCTGATTGCAAGCGGTTTGTGAAAAAATACGGCTTTTTATAAAAATATTTGCAAAAATCAAAGCATTGTGTTATAATATCTCTATGTGTTATATTTTTATGTAATGAGGAAATTTTAAATGGCAGAAACAGGCAAACAAAGCAGCTATAAAAAGCTGTTTTCAAATACTCTGGTGTTCGCTATAGGTTCTTTCAGCTCAAAAGTCCTTGTGCTGTTGCTTGTGCCTATATACACCAATTATCTTACTACGGCTGAGCTGGGCGTTACGGACGTTCTCACTCAGATAGCTAACTGGATAATACCTCTTGTGACCATGACTATCACGGAGGCTATAATCAGATTTGGTCTTGACAAGGCTTATGACAAGGTAAAGGTCTTTACTCTTGGCAATCTTATATGCTTCTTTGGTCTGGCGGTGTTCGGCATTTTGCTGCCTATTGTGTCGGTGACTGGCATTGCTGACAAGTATATTGGCGGATACAGCTTGATACTATATATATATGTATTCACATCAAGCATGAAGTCGCTGTATTCAACTTTCGTGCGTGCAATGGAGCAGGTAAAGCTGTTTGCTTTTAACGGCATACTGACCACGTTCTTTACGCTGTTTTGGACGGCAATGTTTTACATGGTGCTTCCTGAGGGATTTCTCGGTCACGGCACGGGCATTGAAAAGTATTTGCTCGCTACCATTCTTTCCGACCTTATATCGGTGGTATTTCTCACGTTCAAGTCAAAGCTTTGGAGGTATATAAACTTCAAGGATATTGACAGGGAGCTTTTGCAGGTAATGCTACAGTATTCTGTGCCTCTTATCCCTGCTCAGCTTTTGTGGCTCATAACAAACAGCTCGGATTCATTTATGACTACCCACTATCTTGGCTCGGACTACAACGGTGTGCTGTCGGCGGCTTACAAGATACCTAACCTTGTGTCAACGGTATATCTTATGTTCGGTCAGGCTTGGAATATGTCGGCTATCACAGAGGACGATTCTGATGACAGAGATTCCTTCTATGAGAATGTTTTTGACTTCAATCAGAGCCTTTTGTATATTCTTGTGGCAGGCTGTCTGCTTATCGTTCAGCCTGTGACTAACTTCTGGATAGGCGCAGATTTCCGTGACTGCGTAAAATACTCGCCTATCATCATATATGCGACCATTTATTCATGCTTCACCACTTTTATGGGGTCTATTTATCTTGCTTCAAAGCAGACGAAGAGGTCACTTTTTACGAGCCTTGTTTCAGGCGTTATAAACGTGGGGCTGAATGTTATACTCATACCGAGGATAGGACTTTACGGTCCGCCTATATCCACGGTGGCAGCTTATATGACTGTGTTCATCATAAGAGCCATAGACTCGAGAAAGCTAGTGCCGTTCAGGATAGATATGAAAAAGATGATAGTGAACAACATCGTTATCCTTGTGATGATGTTCATTTGTCTTTTTGAAACTGACCTTATGCACCACCTGCCTTTGTATGCTATCGTGACACTGCTTTTCTTTGCGGTCTTTATACTCAACCGAAAGGCTGTAGAGAGCATATTCTACAAGGTGCTTCCTGCAAGGATAGCTTCACATTTTGTGAGCCTTAGCACTGCAAAGCTTTGCGCAGTTATTGGCGGCTTGGCTGTATTTGTACTCATAGACTTGCTCACAAGGGGCATTATTGTGTATGCTTTGCTTCTGGCAGGCTTTGTCTTTGCAATATACAAAAACAAGAACAGGCTTATGTATATCTTTATGGTGCTTATGCCGCTGAGTCTGGTTTTCAGGCACGGCATGGTATGGGCAGCGGTGGCATTTCTGATACTGGCGGTGGCTGTTATTATCAAAAACCGCAGGGCAGCAGATGTTTTCATTGGCATTGCGGCACTTGATATACTGCTTGGTGCGGCTGCAGGACTTTGGTTCGGCGTGCTTGCGGCGGCGGTGCAGACACTTGTATGCGGCTTTATATTCCGCAGACAGATATGGGATAAGCTTATTGAATGGGCATATAAAAAGCGGTAGAGATACTGCGTTTTATAGATAAAGGGGCTATGCTCCTATTACACCAATGGAGGTTTTTTATCATGGCAGAATTGAAATTTGAGATCACAGAGCGTATAGGCGTACTTTCTGAAAACGCTAAGGGCTGGACAAAGGAGCTTAACAAGGTTTCCTGGAACGAGAGAGAGCCTAAATATGACCTGAGAGAATGGAATCCAGACCACAGCAGAATGGGCAAGGGTATCACTCTTACTGACGAAGAAGTGGAAACTCTCAAGGCTATTCTCAACGGTGAGGAAATAGAGGACGATATTAACGAGGCTGATATTCTTTAAAAAATTGTAAATGTTCGGTAAACAGTTAAATGATAATCAATTGTTAATCATGAGTTTAAAAATGTTTGCTATAATTTTCGAGAAGAACAATTAAACGGCGGAGTTGTGCGTTATTTCATGCATGGCTGCCGCCGGAAGCTTGCACATAAAAGGCGTTTCGTATCAGTATTTAAAGGACACGGAACGCTTTGAACGTACAGGGCAGGTAATAATATATTCGGAGGGAATTATAGTTATATGGAACAGCATGGCATTAGCAAGCTTGATCTCAAGAGGCGCAACCGTATGCAGGTCCTCAAGATACTCAAGCAGAGAGGCCCTACTTCCCGTATCGACATTGCGGGAACTTTAGAGCTTACAAGAGCCGCTGTCACGATCATAACAAATGAAATGATCGAGCAGGGGATAATACAGGAAATAGGCGAATACAAGCACGTTACAGAAAAAGCTCCGAGAGGCAGAAAAAAGATACTTATCGACATAAATCACCACTACAAGTTCGTTATAGGCGTAACGGTAGAGGAGGATATCGTAAGCGTTGGTCTGTCAACTCTGGCAGGTGCAGTTCTCGATAAGAGAAACCTGGCTATCAACGAAAAGACGGACTACAGCACTATTTTTGATTTCACTGAGAAGTCTATAAACGAGGTACTGGGCGACAACTGCCTTGACAAGAACTCAATTCTCGGCATAGGCTTCGGCATATTCCCGACTATGTATTCAAGACTTGGTATCAGTGTTGAAGATGGCGAGCCTGACTATTCTAAGCTAAAGGCTGCAATAAGAGAGAAAACTGAGCTTCCGCTGGTTTTTGACAACTCTGTAAAGGGTACGGCTATGGCAAATATCGACTTCCTTAAAACAAAGGATATAAACAGACACAACATAGCCTTTTTGCAGTATGGCAACACTATGCACTTTGTTGTGACGAATCTTAACGATCCGATCGTTTCATATGATAACAGAACTAACTTCGTGGATAAGATGATAATCAACCCTTATTCTGACAGGACTTGTCCTTGCGGAAGAAGGGGCTGTGTTGAGAGTGAACTCACTCCATCGGCTACTATGTCAAAGCTTAGGGAAGTATTTTCTGCTGAAAAGACGCCTTTTCTCTATGAGGCGGCAAGGGGAAGCTTTGAGAATGTCAATCAGGATATGATAACGATGGCATACGAGAAAGACGACAAGGCTGTAAAAGAGATACTTAACGGTGAGCTTACGCTGTTAGCGGTGCTTCTTAACAACTTGTATTTTTCTACCAATCCGCAGAAGATAGTGCTTCATCAGTTCAAATTCCAGAATGAAAAGGCGTTCCAGAAATTAAAGGACGCTGTGACAGAGATAGGCGGAGCACTTGTTTCAAGCAAGATCGAGCTTTCTATTATTGAGGACAAACACAGATTCCTGTCAGGCTGTGCGCTCGCAATAAGAGAATTGTTCTTTAACAGGGGCGGATTTGATACATCTTCTAATAATTAAGAGCATCAGAGCAGGGCATTGCCCTGCTTTTTCTTTTATATTATAGTATAAAATGAACAACATAGTGAAAAATATCTAAATTATCGGGTAGAAAATGTATAAAATAGAGAAACAATGAAAAAGCTATTGACAAATGTCGCTGTAGATGATAAAATATATAAGTCGCTTGACGAGAGCGATGAATGTGAATAAGGTGATGACGATGAACGCTTTTTGAAAGAGTTCAAACGAATTCATAAAGAATTCACAAAGAAAAGTCTTGACAAAGCTTAGCTAATATGATATAATAGATA